>CAYUQC010000004.1:0-62890 GCA_964446755.1 uncultured Methanosarcinales archaeon | reverse complement strand
ACTTCAACACCCGCTTTTGCGGCTCTTTCAACCAATGCGCGGTCAAAGATTTTTCTTTCCAAAATGTAACCGTAAATCTGGTTCTCGTCTTTGGCACGCATTTTAATCGGTGCGGCATCCGGTACATAAATCGTTGCGCCTTTAATCGGTGCTGCAATCAAACGGTCTTCGATGTCCACATATTTGTCCAAATCTTTTGTGCCGACCCCTTCCGCACAGCGAATCGGATCGCCGATCTCCTGACGTTTTTCAATCAATAAAACTGATGCGCCGCCTTCCGCAGCATATCTGGCCGCAACGGCTCCCGCAGGGCCGCCGCCGACAACAATGACATCATATGCGTCTTTCATCTTTGCACCTCGATTGCGCCGATCGGGCATACTTTTTTGCATGTTGAGCAGCTGTTGCAAAGACTTTCGTCAACATCAATCCAAACTTCTTTTAAGTCAAGTGCCAATGTCGGGCAAACTGCCACACATGCGCCGCAATAGCCGCACTTGTTCCTGTTAACAATTACTGTCACTTTAATGTCACCTGAATGGGGATTTTAAAATAAAAGGATAATAAATATGATACAGTTGAAAGAGTGATTATTGATTATTTTATATATTCGTTGCCCTTCAAGGACGTCCCTTCCTTAATCAACGGAACACGCTTTCAAATATTTTTCAAAAAAGACATGAATCCTATTTAATTCTATCTATTTTATATAGACCTCTATAGCTCATTTTTCAGTCCTTATCAATAAGCACATCATTGACAAATGTACGGATTTTTCCGGATCCGTGCCGCAGGATGTCGTTTAAATCTTCCGGCTCGTCCATGTCGGCGGCTGCATTGAAAGATCTATGAATTTCACATCTTAATTTCTTTTGTTCCGCTTCTTCCTTGTGTTTTTTACAACTTTCGCCGTAATAGTTCACTTCAAAAATATCCGGTACGCCGACAAACATCATATTTGTGCCGCCGTCTTTTCCCGGAGCGATCCTGATAAAATTCGGAGAACCTGTTTCAGAGGGTGCGATCATTGCTTCTATATCTTCTTTCGTTAGAAGCGCTAAGTCTGCCATGACGATTAAAACAGGGGCTTCCGAAGATTTTAAGTAGGCATTTACAGCCTTGTTTAAATCGGAATCATCCACTTTAATGATGATTTCAAAATCCGTGCCGGAAATTACAGTCAGGCGTTCTTCATCCGCCGCGTCCAAGACGCTTTTGGCCAAAATGTCAACCTGTTTAATTCCTGATTCTTTTAAAACCGAAAGAACATTTTCAAGCGAGAGTCCGACAAAAGTTTTCCGTTCTTCTTCCGTTAAAACAGAAGCTAATCTCGATTTCGGATTGTCCGGCTTAAACGGAATCACGGTTCTGATTGCTCTCATCGCCTTTCCAAATACGGTAAACGGATATAACATTAACGGATAACATCAATCCATAAGCCGTTTATTGGTTTAAAAATCATTTAAAAATAAAAAGAGAGAAAAAGAAAAAAGAGCAGCGTTGCTCAAAGTTTTTGAACTTTGGGTGCGCCGCATGTGCATTTATCGACTTCGCCCGTTTCACAGTATTTTTTAAAATGCTCCATTTGGTTGGTGCCTTTTTCGGTAATTGAAAATTCGCAGAACCTGAGGAAAATATCGTATGTGTCGGGGGTGATGACGTGTTCCATTTTACAGGCGTCGTCTTCGGCGACTGTTTCGGGAACGCCGAGCGCCATTAAAAACCCTTTGATTGTGGTGTATTTTTTCTTTGTGCTGTTTGCGGTTTCCTTTCCTTTCTGCGTTAATGTGACGCCGCCGTATTTTTCGTAATTGATATATCCTTCATCCGTCAGTTTTTTAAGCATTCCCGTCACACTTGACGGGCCGACATCCAATTCACGCGAAATGTCTTTGACTTGAGCATATCCTTTCTCGGTGACGATTTTGTCAATTTTTTTCAGGTAGTCTTCTTTCCTTTCGGTTGTCATAATCTTTCCTCTTGACGTTTTGGTATTTTAACGATATTTTTAAAGTTTGACGAAAAATGTTCTTTGTGCAGAAAATTATTTTGTATATCATTGTTTCTAATTATTTAAACGTTTTTCACCGGGGCGAATAATTGTCATTTTTTCAAACAGTAATGTTATTTTCATTCATATTTTTCATACTTCATGTGAATTCATAACTCTTATATAACATAAATTCCTCTTCAAATGCATTACATATCGTCTTTTCGATTAAATTGAACGGTAGAATGATTATGGTCAAAGAAACTTTATTATTGGTCGGACACGGCAGCAAGCTCCCGTACTCCAAGCAGCTGGTTTTAGATGTTGCCGAAAAGGTCAAAGCACGAAACGAATTTGAAAATGTGGAAATCGGTTTGATGGAATTCAACGAACCGACAATTCCCGATGCGTTGAAGAAAATTATCGAAGGCGGTTCGAAAAGAATTATTGTCGTTCCCGTCTTTTTGGCCCCCGGGACCCATACTGAAAAAGATATTCCGAGAATCCTCGGTCTTTTGAAAGAAGAAGAAAGCGCCTGCCGCGGACATGAACACGGGCATGATGAACACGAACACGGCCACCACCATGATCATGGACATGCGCACGGTCATCACCACGGCCACGGCCATCATCACGGTCACCACCACGGTGACCCGGTCGACATTCCAGAAGACGTTGAAATCATTTACAAAAAACCGCTCGGCGCCGATGACAGAATTGTTGATATCGTCATGGAACGTGCTTTAAATTCTTGAATTGAAAGTCTTCTTTCAATTTCTTTTTTTATTTTATTGAAACAGAAACATCGTTTTAAAATTTAATAAAAAAGCGAACGCCGACTTTCTTTTTCCGGCAGGCGGAGTGAGCGTTCGGGTTTGAATTTTTCATAAAAACGGATGTTTAAACTTCGTATAATTCAAATTCGTCTCCGTTCCCCAATAACCGCGTTGAATCCGCTTCCGGCAGTTCATGAACTTGTTTGAGTCTGCGGTTGATATTGCGTGTTTTTGAATCCACGGAATCCAAAACGTTGGCGGCTTCATCCAGTTTTTTGCGGGTTTTTTCAAGGAGGTCGCCGAATTTTATAAATTCGGTTTTAACGGCGCCGAGAAGATTTTGAATCTCTCCCGTCCGTTTTTCGACCGCAAGCGTTTGGAATCCCATCCGCAGGCTGTTCAAAAACGCGACCAAAGTCGTCGGCCCGACAATCGTGACGCGGTATTCGCGCTGAACATATTCAAATAAACCCGGCCGGCGCAGAATTTCAGCATACAGCCCTTCCGTCGGAATAAACATAATGGCAAAATCCGTCGTATAAGGCAGGCAGATGTATTTCTCCTGAATCGTTTTCGCATTTCTTTTGACAGCCGTCTCCAATTGCTTCCCGCAGGATTCGATGTCTTCGGGGCAGTTTTCGTACGCTTCCAAAAGACGCTGGTAATCTTCAATCGGGAATTTCGAGTCAATGGCCAAATAAATCGGCCCCTCTCCGTCTTTTCCCGGCAGGCGGACGGCAAACTCCACGCGCTCCGCGGAATTCGGCTGAACCGGCGTATTTTTATCATACTGATCCGGCACCAGTACTTCCTCCAAAATCGCACCGAGCTGGATTTCGCCGAGATTGCCGCGCGTTTTCACATTCGTCAACACCTTTTTCAAATCCCCGACACCGTTTGCAAGCGTCTGCATTTCCCCGAGACCCTTGAAAACGTCGTCAAGCCGCTGGCTGATTCCTTTAAATGATTCGTTGAACCGTTTCTCGACACTCTCCTGAAGTTTTTCATCAACGATATTTTTCATTTCATCCAGTTTTTTATCATTGGACACCTGCATCTGAGTGATTTTGACTTCCGTCGTCTCGCGGATTTTATCCAGTTTCACTTCCGTCATCTGATTCAGTTCCGCCTGCCGGCGTTCAAATGTCTGAAATTTGTTTTCCTGTGATGTCTGAAACAGGGAGAGCGCTGCGGTCATCTCTTTATTGTTGCGGTTTAATGAAAGGCCGAGTTCTTCACGGTTCTGAGCAATCTCGTTTCTTAAATTCAGATCCAGGCGGGAGATGTCGCGGTCCAGTTCATTGCGGATAAATGCGGTTTGTTCATCAAGTTTCTCGGTAAAATCACCGCCGTTTCCGGCAGCGGTATTTCCGCCTTTTTTAAAAACCGTCACAAACAGGTTAATCAAAAGGAGTAAAACGGCGACGCCGAGTAAAATTAAAATCAATAATTCGTATTCCATTTCAAAAGCTCCGTTCTCAATTTTCTGCTTTTGATTCGGTCACCGGAATATATAGGACGGTACCAAGCGGAGTGAAAGTACAAATTTATATGAAAACGCTTTCTTTTAATTATATAATAATTCAGAGATTTAATCATGGCAATACACGGCAGTTTGAATTTAAAACGGGCATATGACAGCGTTTCGGCCAACGACGGTTACCGCATCCTGGTTGACCGGCTGTGGCCCCGCGGTGTCTCTCAAGAGCATGCAGCTATTGACCTCTGGGCCAAAAAAATTACGCCGACAGCGGATATCCGCAAAGCATTTCATCATGAGCCCGATAAATTTCCGGACTTCAAAAAACAGTATCTTTCGGAGCTTGAAAAAAATCCGGACATGTCCGCTTTTATTCAAACCGTTTCGGACCGTCTCAAAAAAGGAAATGTGACGTTTGTTTACGCGGCAAAAGATCCCGTTTACAATCATGTTGTCATTTTGAAAGAATATGTTGAAAAGCATCTGCCGATAAAATGATTTAATCAGTTTTTCCGGTAACCGTCCGCATCCGCCAACTGTTTAATCAAAGGTTCCGTTTCGGCGCCGTACCATCCTTTTTTCACAAACCGCGGATAAACCGGCAGGCGTTCTTTAAACTCATATCCTTTGGAATTCAAGAGGTTTTTCAGCTCTTCAATTTCCGGCCATGCCGATTCGGGATTAATGAAGTCAATCGTCACGGGAGAAATGCCGCCTAAATCCGTTACACCGTATCGGATCAGTTCGAGCGGCGGTATTAAATTCGGCGCGACCTGTATTGAAATATCCGGCGTCAGAGTGTTTTTAGTCAGAAGAATCAGGTCAACCATATTCGTTTTCGAAGGGGCTTTCAAATCGCGCACCAGATTTTCCTGGCCCGAATTCGGCGTATAATTCTGAAGAATGATTTCCTGAATGTGTCCGTATTTGTTATGGAGTTTTTGGATCGCCTGAAGCGATTCAACCCAATCGTTCCGCGTTTCGCCGATACCGATGAGAAGCCCTGTTGTAAACGGCATTTTCAATTTGCCGGCGTTTTCAATCATTTCCAGACGTGCAGCCGGCACTTTTCCGGGACAGTCTTTATGCGCCTGAACATCGGCGGTTGTTTCAAGCATCAATCCCATACTTGCGTTCAGCGGCGCAAGCATTTTCAATTCTTCAAAAGACAAAACACCGCCGTTGACATGCGGCAGCAAACCGTGATCCAATGCCAACCGGCAAAGATGCGCCGTGTACTCGATAACTGTTTCAAAACCGGCTTCTTGGAGCGGCTTGCCGAACCGTTTGTTAAATTCAGGATTCTTTTCAGGTGACTCGCCGAAAGCAAACATCGCTTCCGTGCACCCCGCGTCAGCACCGCGTTTTAAAACCGCGGACGCTTCTTCTTCGGTCATTAAAAAAGCGTCTTGATGCTCTGCCGGACGACGAAAACCGCAATAAGCGCATTTGTTCTGGCAGACATTTGTGACGGGAATAAAAATATTTTTGGAATAAGTAATCGGACGGGTTTTCATCTTTTCACCGATTCTTATTTTTCAGACTTTATTCCAGACTGCGGATGATTTTCATCGCGTCGCGGACACCGAATGTAATACCTTCGATTTCAATGCCGCCTTCGCCTTTTGCGCCGTCGCCGACAACAAGCAGATTCGGAACAGGCGTTTTATTACCGAAGTCCGTTCCGGAGAAAGCGCGGTTGACCGGCCATCTGCCGTGGTGAACCTGAACCATTAAAATTTCAATGTTTTTGTCGGGGAACATGTCCCTGACATCCTGGAGACCGAGCTCGATTTCTTCGTCAATCTCACTCAGCCTGTCAAGCGCCGTTCTCTGGTGGCACATTACCAAATGCTTTCCGGGAGGCGCCAAACCTGGGTCGGCATTTGTCACTTCGTTCAAACCGTTGATCCGGTTCGTGTAAGGCGTCAGCAGAAGACTGCATCCTTCCGGCAAAATCCGTTCATCCGACGCAAAACAAATTTTCAGGCCCGCAGACGGCTTCATTGCATCCAGCTTTTCTTCATACGCTTTGAAGACCGGTGAAGACAATGCCAGTACGTGGGAGGCGCATTCTCCGTCAACGCCGTCGAATGTGCAGATTTCCCAGGCTTCTTTGTGTCCGATATCGCTGACCACCAAATCCGCTTCAATTTCTTTGCCGCCGGCAACGATGCCCGAAGCTTTGCCGTTTTTGACGATGATTTTCGTCACTTCCGTTTCGGTCATGATCCTGCCGCCGTAGGACGAAATTATCCGAACAAGCTCGTCAATCACTGTCTGGCAGCCGCCGATCAAAATTCCCGGGCCGCCGTATCTGTAAACATTATGGAAGATTTCAAACATTTCCCGTGTCGTGACTTCGTCAGCAGTCGTGCTGAGCGCCCAGCCCGAAAAAGAATCGGCGCAGCGGTCGATTCTGTCATCCTGAATGTATTTGGAATACCATGATTTGAACCCTGTTTTTTTAGGACGGATAAGGCCGACTTTAAAACCGAGCGTCAGAAGAACCATCATCACTTTATTTTTGGAGGTCAGATGCTTCTTGAAATCCAAATAAGAAATATCTTCAAAGCCGTTTTTATAAGTCGTTTGAGTCAAATCTTTCGGCATTCGGACGATCGCCATCGGATCGGATTGAACAATCTCAAAATCCGCTCCGAGCTCACGGAGCATTGTCGCAAGCGGTCCTTTCGTACCGTGCGGAACCATGTGAAGCGCGCCGGTTGAGAGCTGGTAGCCGTTGTATTCAATATTTGCAAAACGGCCGCCGACCAGAGATAATCTTTCATACACCTCCACCGACCACCCGTCTTTTGCCAGCTGTGCCGCTGTCAATAAACCGCCGAGGCCTGAGCCGATGACAACCGCTTTCTTTTGTTCCGTTTCCGACATTTCAGGCCTCCTGTCCGGGCTGAATGGCTTTCATCGGGCAGTATGAAACACAGACGCGGCATTCTTTGCATTTCTCCGAAATCACCGCGCGTCCTTTGGCAGTGATGGCGCCGTGTTTGCAGAACGCAACACATTGGCTGCATCCGATACAATTGCTGTTGATAAACATATATAATACACCGATAATTTTTTCATCTGCTCAAAAACGCAGAATAACTGTTATAAAATATGAAAAAGTGCGTTGAAGCCTTATTTATTTTGACTTTGTATAAAAAGGTATCATCCTTCCAAAGTCCGTTTTTCATTTCGATTTTAAGTCCGCTGTTAATTGTTCGGATCCAGTATTTCCATTTCCCCTTCCGAAGAACCGAATGCGTTGATGCCGTATTTCCGGATCACTTTCAGACTGGCAAGCGTTCCGGCCGCAATGTTCACGTAATATGTGATGGCACGCCAGGCGATGACCGTGACGCCGACAAGAGAGGGCGGGATAAACAGTGAATATAACGTGTACGCCGCAATTTCCGTTATGCCGCTGGCACCGGGAGTTGCCGGAATGACCATGATGATGGAAAGAACGATTTGCGTCGCAAACATCAGCTGAAGATCCGGATGGATGTTTAAACCGAGCAGGATCAGCCATAAAACCGAAAAGTGCACTGCCCAGTAAAGAATTGTATATCCGATCGCAACGATCAGATTCAATTTTCCGACGGAAATAAAACGTTTGAAACTGGATTGGAAAAGGTCAATTTCGTTTTCCGAAACCACAATCCACTTATTGATTTTCGCTTTGTATTTCTCAGGCGCTCTCTTTTCCGCGAATATCAGAATTTTGCGGCACAATCTTTTTGCAAATTCCGGGCGGATGATCGCGTAAATTAAAACGGCCAGCAGAATGAAGAGACAAACGATGCCGATGATTAAAAGCGTGTCAATGCCCCAAATGCCTTTGCCTCCTTCATTCGCTAAAAAGGAGCGGAGGACAAACATGGACGGAATCAGGCATAAGAATATAAAAAACGCATCCAGAAAGCGTTCCATAAAGATGACGGCGGTCGCTTTCCCGACAGGAACTTTTGAATTTTTGCGGAGCAGTAAAATCCGAATCGGTTCTCCGCCGACCGATGAAGGTGTCAGTGAGGCCAGCAGAATCCCGGTCAGCACATTTTCAAGCGCGTGGCGGGTTTTGATCTGATAACCGAGTGAACGCAGCAGAAATTTTGTCTTCCGTGCCGTTAAAACGTAGGACAGAACCTGAAGTAAAAGAGCTGCAAGAATGTATTCCAAACGGATCTGTTTCAGCGATTCAACGGTATCGGCATCTGTCGTCAGAAAGATGATTGCCACCGCGGAAATCAAACTGATGGCCAGACTGATTAAGAAAAATTTCTTGTAATTCACCATTTTGCCGTTGCTCCAAATCCGTTTTTGCCGTTTTAAGATCCGCTGACATCCGTACCGTATTTTTCATTCAGCCGGTCATCTTTGACATTTTCACCTTTTGAGATCACGGTTTCCGGCCAAAGTTTCACGCCTGAGTGGATGGTCACGCCGTCACCGAGACCGGAGTTCGGACCGACGATCGTTCCGTTTTCCAAACTGCTGCCGGCGCCGATAATCGATTCACTGTCAACGATAGCACCCGATAAAGTCGTTCCTTTACCGATTTTCGTGCCGTCGAAAACATAAGAAGATAAAATTTTCACATCGTCTTCGATGATGCAGTTTGATCCGATGACCGAGTACGGGCCGATTAAAACGCGTTCCCCGATCGTTGTATTTTCGCCGATCACCAGCGGACCGACTAGGGAAGAATTATCCCCGATAGCGACACCGGTGCCGACGTGAAGCGGTCCCTGGATTTTGCCGTTTGAAATGAATTTTCCTTCCAGAACCGTTTCGGTCATGTCGTCCAACATCCATTTTTGAGCGTCGCGGTAAGCGCCTGCGCTTCCGACATCCGTCCATTTGCCGCGGACCAAAACGCCGTTGATCCGTTCGTTGTTGCTGAGCATCATGGGGAACAGGTCTTTTGCGAAGTCAAATTTTTGACCGGCCGGAATTTTATCAAAAACGGATGGATTGCAGACATAAATGCCTGTGCTGGCAAGATTGCTGAAGATTTCGCCGGCCTTGGGTTTTTCAAAGAAGCGTAAAATGCGGTTGTTGATATCCATATCGGCGATACCGAATTCCCTCGGATCGTCAATGGAAAGAAGGCCGATGGTCACGTCAGCGTCGCTGTTCTGATGGAAGCGGAACATTTCGCGCAAATTGAGCGTCATGACATGGTCTCCGCCGACAACGATAAACGGCTCGTTGCCGAGTAATTCCTGCGCGTTTTTGACACTGCCGGCCGTTCCGAGTTTTTCTTTTTCATAAACGTAATCAATGTGGACACCGTAAACACTGCCGTCGCCGAGTTCTTCTTCTACGTCTTCTCCTTTGTATCCGAGGGTGATGACAATGTCATTAAATCCTTCTTTTGAGAGATGTTCAATGAGATGAAGCACCGACGGCTTGTTGGAAATCGGAATCATCGGTTTCGGCCGCTTAAAAGTCAAAGGGCGAAGCCGCGTTCCCGTTCCGCCGCACATGATACACGCTTTCATGAACTTAATACCATCCTTTTTGTTTATATAAATTCGCCCGCTCTGAACATTTTTATTTTTGAATCCGTTTCATCAAAAGCATTTTCTGATTTATATAATTATGATCTGTCTTCTGCAAGTCTCATCTCTTTTAAATGTTATTTTAAGAGTCAATCTAAATTTATATTTTATATAAAATCTTGTTTTTTGAAAAGATTTAATTGTATTCAAACCTATTTAGTCTTCTGTCATTTTACTCAAAAACGGCAAACCCGTTCATTTCGGAAAACTGAATGAAAAACGTTTTTGCCGAAATAACATCAGGAGGGTGATATTTTGACAAATATCTCATTAGGAATTGACGCAGGCGGCACGTATACGGATGCCGCTTTGGTGGATATGGATGACCGCCGGATTCTGCAGTCTCAAAAAGCACTGACGACTTATCCGAATCCGCTGGGCGGTATTCAGAATGTATTGGATTTATTGGACCCCGAAACGCTGAAAAAGGTCAAACTGCTGTCGGTTTCAACGACATTCGCAACGAATACAATCTTGGAAAAAAACGGGGCGACAGTCTCTTTGATTCTGATCGGTTCCCAAAAAGTGCCCGAACATCTCAAGGACAACTGCGTTGTCGTCAAAGGCGGCCATAATTACCGCGGTGCTGAAAACGAGCCGCTTGACCTGGAAGGCATTCGGGAATATGTCTTGTCCGTCAAGGATAAAGTATCGGCTTTTGCGGTTTCTTCTTTTTACAGTATTTTAAATCCCGAACATGAAAAAGCGGCGCGTGATTTGATTCACGAGCTGACGGGTTATCCCGTCGTCTGCGGTTACGAACTGGCGCACGCGCTCGGCGCCTATGAACGCGGCGTGACGGCTTATCTGAATGCTTCTCTTCTGCCGGTGGCACGCGTTTTCCTGGACGCCGTTGCCGAAGAAACCAAACGCCGCGGCATGGATGTTAAAACAACAATGCTCAAATGCAACGGCGCGGTCGCCATGTTCGGCGAAGTTATGGAACGTCCGGTCGAAACGATTTTTTCGGGGCCTGCTGCCAGTGTTCTCGGTGCTTCCTTCCTTTCAGGCAAAGAAACCTGTCTGGCTATTGACGTGGGCGGAACGAGTACGGATGTCTCTATGATTGAAGACGGCATTCCGCAGATTTCCGATCTCGGGGCAACCGTCGGCGGATGGAAAACCAAAGTGCGTGCGATTAAAATGGAAACGATTGCCGCCGGGGGCGACAGCCATATTTGGATCAAGGCGGACAATGTAATGGATGCCCGTCTTCCTTCCGTCACGATCGGCCCGAGGCGTGTGATTCCGCTCAGCCGCGCCGCTGTTATGTATCCCGGTCTCGCCGAAACCCTGAAAAATCATTGGACGCCGCACAATATGTCTTTGAATGAATTTATGCAGAAGACAACGCTTGTTTTAAAAAGCGGTTACGAAGCGGTGAACCTTTCCTCCGATGAAATGAAAGTTTATGAAAAAATCAGCGGTGAACCGTCATTTATTGACGATTTGAAATGGAAGGATTTCCCTGAGGGTGAGATTCCGTTTGATATCATTGAAACGCTGGTTAATAAACGCCTCATTCAGCTGATCGGATTTACGCCGACGGACGTTCTTCATGTGACGGGAGAATTTACGGAATGGGACATTGAAACCGCCCAACTCGGCGCCCGAAAGCTGGCTGAAATATTCAACATGGCTAAGGAAGATTTCTGCCGTTTCGTTAAGCGCAAATTCGCGAAAATCATGGCCGTCGAAGCGGTCCTTTTCTTAAACGACACCTTCTCAAGAGACGAACTGAATTTGTTCATGGACAAATTCGGCGGAACCGGCGACAGTTCATATCTGCGGTTCAAATCCGATATTCCGATCATTTTGATCGGGGCGCCCGTCCAATGTTTTATCCCGGAACTTGAAGAATATCTGGACGCTGAAATTATCGCGCCGGAACATTACGCCGTCGGAAACGCTGTCGGCTGTTTGGCCGGTAAGCTTGCGAAGCGCGTTGAAATCCGCGTTGAAGTCGAATCTAAAGAAGAGGAAAACGGTGACTGGACATTACGTTACACAACGTTTACAACGGAAGGACAGCGCGCTTTCCCGAACAAAGACGCAGCCGTTCATTATGCTGAGACATTTGCTAAAAAAGACATTTACAAATACATGAGCGAAAATGATGTAGCTGAGCCGGATGTTGAAATCCGGGTCAAGACGAAAGAAATGATTTATGATCCGCAGAAACCGCCGGTTCAGATTGACATTCTGGTGGAAGGGTTTGCCGAAAATAAAGTCTGATTATTTCTTTTTTTTCAAAAAACAAATGTCCGATTAAATAAAACAGAACGCCGTTTTTCATTCCGAACCGGATGAAAAGGGCGTTCCTTTTTTGAATTATCGGGAAACCCGATATTTTATTTAAACGACTTGTTCCTGATTTGCGTTTCTTCTCTTATGCAGGTAGCGGAAAACCACTTTTCTGAACTCGATGAACAGAAGCATTCCGATACAAAGAGCCAATATGAAAGCCCATTGCACCAGAGTCAGCGCGGTCAACCCGAAGATATCTCTTAAGAAAGGCACCAATACGACGATGATCTGAAGCGCGGCCGAACCGAAGAAAGCTATCCATAAGTACGGATGTTCTCTCGGATGAATCTTGAAAATACTGCTGCGTTCCGACTGAAAGCCGAGCGCGACAAACAGCTGAATCAGACCGAGCGTCATAAAAGCCATCGTAATGCCTGTTTCTGGTGACGTTTGACTGCCGATGAAATAAGCAACCAATGTCAGAACAGCGTCAACAACACCGATAACGAATATATTCACCCATTGGCGGCCTGTCAAAAACGGTATTTTCTGATCGCGCGGTTTTCTGTCCATGATATCTTCTTCGGGCGGTTCGACACCCAAAGCAAGCGCCGGGAATGTGTCGGTCACCAGGTTTACCCATAAAATATGGATGGGTGAAAGCAGCGTAAATCCGAGAATTGTCGCCGTTAAAATCGCGATTACTTCGCCGATGTTTGAAGACAGCAGAAAGCTGACGGTTTTGTGGATATTGTCGAAAATACCGCGCCCTTCCTTGACGGCAATTACAATCGTTGCAAAATTGTCATCCGTCAGGACCATGTCCGACGTTCCTTTGGCAACGTCCGTTCCGGTAATGCCCATACCGACGCCGATGTCCGCGCGTTTGAGCGCCGGCGCGTCATTCACGCCGTCACCGGTCATCGCAACGATTTTGCCGCGCTTCTGCCAGGCATCCACGATCCGGACTTTGTGTTCCGGAGAAACACGCGCGTAAACACCGATTTCCGTGATTTTTTTGTCCAGTTCGGCATCGCTCATCTCTTCCAGATCGGCGCCCGTAATTGCAATCCGGCCGTCGTCCAAGAGGCCGAGGTCATTGGCAATCGCAACAGCGGTTGTCTTATGGTCGCCCGTAATCATCACCGGCGTAATGCCGGCTTGGCGGCAGACTTTAATCGTTTCTTTCACTTCGGGACGGGCTGGGTCGATCATACCGGACAGGCCGCAGAAAATGAGCCCGTTTTCCGCCTTTTCCATGTTTTCAATATTGACATCGTCAACGGAATCCACATCTTTGTAAGCGAAAGCCAAAACACGAAGGGCTTTTTCAGCCATCTCTTCGTTTGCCGTCAGAACGGCTTTTCTCATTTCATCCGTCATCAGAACCGTTTCGCCGTCTTTAAATGCGGAAACGGACCGGCCGACAATGCTTTCGGCAGCTCCTTTAACATAAATCCTGAAACCGCCGTTTTCTTTCGGAACGGCGACCGTTGACCGTTTTCTGTCCGAATCAAACGGGATTTCTCCGGCACGCTGCCGCTGTTTCAGTTCGTCCGCCGTTTTCAATCCGTTTTCCATCAGATAATCCAAAAAGGCATTTTCTGTCGGGTCTCCGGCCGGTTTGCCGTTTTCATCGATTCTCGAATCATTGCATTCGGCAAACGCTTCCGTCAGCGGTCTGAGTTCTTCCGAATGCGAATCTTCGATTTCTTCAAAAACCCACATTTTTTTGACGGTCATTTTATTCTGCGTTAATGTACCGGTCTTATCCGAACAGATGACCTGGGTCGAGCCGAGCGTCTCAACAGCCGGCAGTCTTCTGACCAACGCGCCTCTCTTCGCCATCCGGGACATGCCGAGCGCCAAAACAATCGTCACGGCAGCCACCATCCCTTCCGGAATCGCGGCAACGGCAAGTGACACAGCCGTCAGGAACATTGTCAGCATGTCCTGACCTGTAAAATATCCGATCGCAAAAACCGCGACGGCAATAAATATCACAATAATTGAAATGTATTTTGAAATTTGGTTCAGTTTCTTTTGAAGCGGCGTGATTTCTTTCTTTGTTTCCGAAAGCTGTCCCGCAATCTTTCCGATCTGCGTGTTCATTCCCGTGGCGATGACAACACCGCTGCCGCGGCCGTAAACAATATTCGTTCCCATGAACGCCATGTTTGTCTGGTCGCCGAGAGAGATTTTTTTGCCGTCTGCGCCTGTCAGCGGGCTGACATTTTTATTAACGGCTTTGGATTCTCCGGTCAGCGCCGATTCTTCGATTTTCAGGGAATTTGCTTCCTGAATGCGGATATCGGCCGGAATGGAATCTCCGGCTTCCAAAATCACAATATCGCCGACAACGAGATCCGCAGCCGGAATTATTTTGACATCGCCGTTTCTTAATACACGCGCGTTCGGTGCCGCCATCTTTTTCAAAGCTTCCAAAGAGGCTTCTGCCTTATACTCCTGGACGGTTCCCAGCGCGGCGTTGAGAACAACAACGACAGAAATAATAATTGTATCAATCGGCAGTTCGCCTTCCACATGGCTGACATATGCCGTGATAATTGCTGCCGCAATCAGAACCCAGATCATCAGGTCCTTAAATTGGGAGAGAAAAATAGTAATAACTGATTTTTTGCCCTTTTCTTCAAGTTTATTCGGGCCGTTTTCTTTTAAGCGTCGATCAGCTTCCTCATTGGATAACCCTTGGGGATTTGTTTGAAGCAAATCACAGGTTTCATCGGAAGAAATTGCACACCAATCGGCGGGCGTTTTTTCAGGATTCATGGTAAATCATTCCGATATTTCGGTTATAAAACAGAAAATCAATGTTGATTCTCTATATAAAAATATCACTTTAAAAATTAAGAATTCTGAAATGAGTAAAAAAGTTTAAAAAACAATAATAATTGAAAAAAAGTTAAAGAGAAATGAAAAATCGGATTTTAACCGACTTTTCATTATTTCTTCTGATTTTCAAGTGTTGCCTGTGCCGCCACCAGTCGTGCGATCGGGACTCTGTACGGGGAACAGCTGACATAATTCAAACCGAGTTTGTAAGCAAAGCGGATTGAGCTCGGCTCGCCGCCGTGTTCGCCGCAGATGCCCATTTTCAAATCGGATTTCGTGGATTTGCCTTTTTCAACGCCGATACGCATGAGTTCGCCGACGCCTTCCTGGTCGATCGCAACGAACGGGTCTTCCGGCAAAATGCCTTCTTCAATGTAAAGCGGAATGAATTTCGCCACATCGTCTCTTGAGAAACCGAATGTTGTCTGGGTCAGGTCATTGGTACCGAAAGAGAAGAAGTCCGCTTCGACGGCAATCTGGTCGGCTGTCATCGTTGCGCGCGGCAATTCAATCATTGTGCCGACGGTATAATCGATTTTGACGCCGCATTCGTCCATTACTTTTTGGGCGGTTTCAACCACGTCTTTCTTCGTGATTTCCAATTCGCGGACGTGTCCGACGAGCGGAATCATAATTTCGGGATTAACGGTGATGCCTTCTTTGTGGAGGCGGCACGCCGCTTCAAAAATGGCGCGGGTCTGCATGTTGTAAATCTCCGGATAGGTTATGCCGAGACGGCATCCTCTGTGGCCGAGCATCGGATTGAGTTCATGCAGATTGACGACACGGTCAATGATCTTTTCAACTTTCTCGATTTCCGCTTTGGGCGCATTTTTCTTTTTGAGCGCTTCCAAATCTTCTTTGAGTTCATAGACTTTCGGAAGGAATTCATGGAGTGGCGGGTCCAAATAGCGGATTGTCACAGGCTTGCCCTGCATGACGCGGAGAATTTCCGTAAAGTCTTCGCGCTGCATCGGCAGAAGCTTGTCCAAATATTTCTGGCGCTCTTCTTTGGTTTCTGAAAGGATCATGTCACGAACGACGGGAATTCTTTCTTCTTCAAAGAACATGTGTTCGGTTCTGCAGAGACCGATGCCCTCCGCACCGAGGTCCAATGCTTTCTGCGCGTCTTCGGGGGTATCCGCGTTTGTGCGGACGCCGAGTTCACGGATTTCATCCGCCCAGCCGAGTAAAATTTCGATTTCTTTGCTGATTGACGGCGGAATCAAAGGCATTTGACCCAAAATCACACAGCCGGTGCTCCCGTCAATGGTAATATAATCCAATTCGCGGATGACCAAATCACCGACGTAAAAGATGTTATCTTCCGCTTCTGAAATTGTAATGTCGCCGCAGCCGACGACACAGGGCTTGCCCATGCCTCTGCCCACAACAGCCGCGTGAGATGTCATACCGCCCCGGACCGTTAAAACACCCTCGGCAACGTACATGCCGCCGATATCTTCGGGGGATGTTTCGGTTCTGACTAAAATGACTTTTTCACCCTGTTCGACCATCTTTTCAGCGTCTTCGGGTGTGAAAACGACTTTTCCGACAGCAGCACCCGGCGATGCCGGCAGTCCTTTGGCAATGACATTCTGTTCGAAGGACGGGTCAATCATCGGGTGGAGGAGCTGGTCGATCTGCATCGGTGTCACGCGTGTCACGGCGGTTTTTTTATCAATGAGTCCTTCGCCGACCATGTCCACGGCAATCTTGGTTGCGGATTTGGCGGTTCTCTTACCGCTTCGAGTTTGAAGCATGTAGAGTTTGCCTTCTTCAATAGTAAATTCGATGTCCTGCATGTCTTTGAAGTGTTTTTCAAGCGTTTGACAGATATCGATTAATTGTTTGTATGCGTCGGGGATTTTCTTCTCAAGCGTTGAAATCTCGGACGGTGTCCGAATGCCTGCAACGACGTCTTCGCCTTGGGCGTTGATGAGATATTCACCGAAGAATTTGTTTTCGCCCGTTGACGGATTTCTTGTAAAAGCAACGCCTGTTCCTGACATTTCACCCATGTTGCCGTAAACCATGGACTGCACGTTAACGGCAGTCCCCCAGTCTCCCGGGATATTGTTGATTTTGCGGTAGGTGATGGCACGTTGAGAATTCCATGAATCAAAGACTGCGTTAATCGCCATGAATAATTGCTTTTCGGGTTCCTGCGGGAAGTCAAATCCTTTTTCGTCTTTAACAATCTTTTTGGAAACGGCAATGATTTCTTTTAAATCTTCAACGGAAAGATCGGTGTCGGATTCAACACCGGATTTTTTCTTTTGTGCTTCGAGCGCTTTTTCGAATTTATTAAATTCAATATTGAGCACAACATCGCCGAACATAGAAATGAAACGGCGGTAACAGTCATAAGCAAAACGCGGATTTTCGGTCTTGGAGGAAAGACCTTCAACGGATATGTCATTTAAGCCGAGATTTAAAACAGTGTCCATCATACCGGGCATGGAGATTCTGGCGCCGGAGCGGACAGAAACAAGAAGAGGATCGGCGTTGTCACCGAGTTTTTTGCCGGTTGTTTTTTCGAGTTTATCTACGGCCGCGACGATTTCTTTATGCATCTCGTCTGTTAACCCTTTGTTCGCTAAATAATGCGTACATGCTTCCGTTGTAATCGAGAAACCGGGGGGGACGGGGATGTTTAAATTCGCCATTTCGGCTAAATTCGCTCCTTTTCCGCCAAGGAGATTTCTCATGTCACTTTTTCCCTCTGTGAGGCCTGCACCAAACATGTATGTATACTTTACCAAAAGTTTTCCTCCGTTCTTTATTTATCCCGCCTGAATGGCTAAACGTTTTTCATTCGATATTTCAGATGAAATCCTCTACTGATTTAATACACGGGACTGATTGAAAATGAGTTATACCTGTCAGCAACCGAACGATTCGCCACAAATCAGTTGCAGGTTGCCTAAATCTTTTAAGTATAGATTGAAAAATGGAAATATCCTATTAAATGATTTTGGCTCTGATATTTTATAAAATTATATTTATTCTCCTTAAATGACAATTCTTTTCAGTCTTCAAAATCATTCCGATTAGCTGAATGATTCCGAGCAACTTTTAAATAGAATTAAAAAACGGAGTCTGAACTCAGTTCTTTTTATTCGCCGATGACGCTCATCTCTGAAATTCGGATCGACGGTGTGATAATGCCGCCGACGGAACGCACGTCTTTTCCGGCACCGTCGATGTTTTTCAGCATTTCGAAAATGTTGCCCGATATCATCACCGATTTGATCGGTTTTGAAATTTCACCGTTCTCAATCAAAAACGCATTGCGCCCTTCTATTGAAAAATCACCCGAAATCTCATTGGCTGTATGCGCGCCGATAACCGTATTGACATAGACGCCTCTTTTTGTTTCGGCGATGACGTCGCTTTGCGGGAAATCAATGATAAAATTGCTGAAATCGACGCTCGGTACGGATGAATAGGAATAACGGTATCCGTTTCCGGTGCTTTTGACATTGTCTTTTCCGGCGGTGTAGCTGTCATATAAATAAGACGACAGGACACCGTTGTGAATCACGTTTGTCTTCTGCGTCGGCGTGCCTTCGTCATCAAACGCACCGCTTGAAATGCCGCCGGCAAGTGTGCCGTCATCTGTGATTGATAAATCGGAATGCGCAATTTCATCGCCGAGCCGTCCGACAAGTCCCGACCTTTCTTTTTGGATATTGTCGGCGTCAACAGACGGTACAAGCGTGTTTTCCAAAATATCGGCAAACGAAAACGGATGGAAAATCACCGGCATTTTTTCGGCGCCGCAGGAAATCCCTTTCAAAGATTTTTTCGCCAAATCCGCCGCATTTCGGCCGATTGCGGTAAAGTCGACATCTTTCCGTCGGGAAACATCATAATCATACGCCGTCGAAACTTCGCCGGACGCTGTTGTCACATCCGTAAATCCGGAGACGGCCGTTCCTTTTCTTTGGGCGGATAAGCCGCCGGTATTCATGATCATAAAGTACGATACCGATCTTGAGAATCCGCCGGAGGTCGGAATCATGTTTCCGATGCTTTTGACACCCGAAATCATATCGGTCGCGCATTCAATACATTCGTCCAAACTCATTTCAACGATTTTGTCATCAAACAGGCCGCCGATTTCTTCATACGCCGCTTTCTCCGGAAAACTTTTAAAGAGCGGGTCCGCCTCCATGACTTTCGCCGAAGAGACCGCCGTTCGGAGAGTATTTTCCAAATCCGACATCAGATTAGTTCCGGCAAACCCGACGGCGCCGTTAACAACGGCACGGACGCCGTAACCGGCATTGGTGCTTTGTTTTGCCGTCTCAATGATGTCTTTTTTAAACTGAATGCTGGTCGATTCACCGATTGAAAAAACAATTTCCGCATCCGATGCGCCGAGCTTTTCGGAAAGCGCAAGGGCTTTTTCAACACCCGATCTGATTTCTTCAATCGAAATATTGTTTTCGGGAAAAATTTTATCCGCGTTGATTTTTACCATTTTAAGCCCCTCCTACGGTCGCTTTTGATATTGAAATGTGCGGCGCCCCGTCCGTAACCGGAACGGTTTGACCGGATTTGCCGCAGTGGCCGGCATGCAGTTTTACGTCTTTTCCGACCATCTTGATTTGATTTAAAATGTCGAGCGTTTGCCCCGACAGTGAAACGTCGCGAACCAAATCGGTGATTTCACCGTTTTGAATCCTGTATCCCCTCTCGGCGTTGAACTGGAAAACACCTTCTCCAGTGTTGACCTGACCGCCGCGGGAACCGATTAAATATATACCGTCTTTGATATCTTCCAGCATTTCCTCAAAGGTCGCGTCCCCTTTGTCAATGTAGGTATTGCTCATGCGGACAACCGGCATGGAATACCCTTGCGCGCGTGCGTTTCCGGAAACGCCTTCAAAAACGCCGGCCGTTTCGCGGGAATGCATGTATGAATTGAGCACGCCGTCTCGGATCAGAACCGTCTTTTCGGACGGAACGCCTTCGGCGTCAAACGGATAATAACCGTATTCGTGAAGTGTCGGGTCATCAATCACCGTAATTTTAGGGGATGCGATCTGCTTTCCGAGTTTTCCGGAAAGCACGGAATCATTCTGAAGCACCAAATCCGCTTCCGACGCGTGACCGACTGCTTCATGCGTGAAAACGCCGGCCAGTTCCGGATCCAATATCACGGGTAGGGCGCCGCCTTTCGGGGTTTTGGCTTTCAGAAGAGACTTCGCCGTATCTGCGGCATCTTTTGCCAACCGGTACGGGTCGTTCTTTTCAAAAATTTCATAACCTGCAATGTTGAAACGGCTTTCCCGTCCGGCCTGGTAATTATTTCCTTCGGCGGCCACGGCGGAAACCGAAAATCCGCTTTTGACGGTATTGTATTCTTTTTCTTCCCCTTCCGAGTTCAGGAAGCGTGTCGTCAGAATGGATTCCGAATACGAAACACGGGTGCTTTTGATACCTTCTTCTTTGGCATACTTTTCAATTTCCCGAAGCAGATCGACTTTATCTTCAACGCTGATATCTTCGGGATTGATTTTAATCACCGGCATGCTGCCGACTTTTCTTTTGGGCACGGTGCCGAGAATCACCCGCTCTTTCGGAGTATTCCGGTTCATCGAAGCTGCCAGTTCGGAAGCATTTTTGATTCCCGTTTCCAAATCCGTTTCGCCGTCAATGGACGTATATCCCCAGGAACCTTGGCAAAGCGCCCGGATGCCTGCGCCTTTAGAGCTGTTTTTGGAAATCGTTTCCAGTTTTCCGTTATCTAAAATGATTGTCATGGAACGCCCTTCGATCTGATTGACGTCATAATATTGAATTTGATCCAATGTTTTTCCTCCGTTTTTATGATTTGTAAGAAGATGGAATGTGTTTGTATTTTATTTTTATTATGTGCAGCATTATTCTGTCTGCCGTATTTATTTAATTCTGTAATCGAAAAGGATAAACTATATAAATTTAAAAACTATTTCAAATATCAGGTGATTTCAAATGATTGGCATTAAAGAAGTTGCATATGTTGCAGTGGCATCCATTGTTCTTTCGATCGTTCTTTTCGCGTGGTACGCATTCGGCGCACCGATGACCGGACTTGACTTGACAAGTGATGTGAACCAGCTCGGACTCGTCCTCGTCGGCGTTGTTATTTGCTGCATCGCATACGCATTAACCAAACCGGAATTCTGATTTCGGTTAACACATTCTTTTTTTCTTTTAACCGTTTTCGTAATTTGTTCTTCTTATTCGGCTGTCCGACATCTCGGTTGCCGCTTCAAGCCTTTCTTTTAAATATTTGTTTTACTTTATTTATCTCACTTATCTGAAACATTTCATATTTCATATCAGACGGTTTATCGGAGAAATTAAATGGCGGCTTTAACTTTTAATGATATTTTTGAATCGCATCTCATCAACAACATTGTTGACTTTTCATTAACGGATATTTTTATCGCAATGGTTTTGGCTTTCATCATCGGCCTGTTTATCTTTTTTGTTTATAAAAAGACGTTCTCCGGCGTCATGTACTCTTCCGGATTCGGCGTTTCTCTGATCGCCATGGCGCTCGTGACGACAATGATTATTATCGCCATCAGTTCCAACCTCATTCTGTCTCTCGGTATGGTCGGCGCGCTTTCCATCGTCCGTTTCCGTTCAGCCGTTAAAGAACCGATGGATATCGCTTACCTCTTCTGGGCCATTTCCGCCGGTATCGTCATCGGTGCAGGGCTAATTCCGCTGGCGGTTCTCGGATCCGCTTTTATCGGCCTCATCCTGATCATATTCTCCAGTAAAAAACCGCTGGATAAACCTTACATTCTCGTTGTTGACATTGCCGGCGACGAAGTTGAAAAAGAAGTCATGGAAATCATCAAGTCTTCCGTTAAAAAATACGTCCTTCGTTCCAAAACATTGTCTGAAGGAAACACAGAACTGACAATTGAAGTCCGCCTTGCCGGTATGGAAAGCGAGTTTCTGAACAAAATCTCAAAAACCGACGGCGTGGGAAATGCGGTTCTGGTCAGTTACAACGGAGAATATGTGACATGAGTTCCGACAAAGGGTCCGGTCTCATCAACAGCAAATACATGAATGTGCTGGCAGTCGTGCTTATCGCGGTTGCCGTCCTTTTTGTCATTTTTTTAATTGCCGCTCCGAATATTATTCCGATCAAATCCGCCGAATCTCCGGCAAATTACGGCGAAATGATGTTTAACCGCAGTGAAATCACAGCCATTGAAATCGAGATGGGAGAAAAAGACTGGGACCATCTGCTTTCAAATCCGTATGATAAAAGCTACATGCCGTGCAACGTAACGATCAACGGGCACAAGTTTGAGGCAGTCGGCATTCGGATCAAAGGATATTCCAGTCTCGTCTCGGTCGAGGCCAGTAATTCCGACCGGTACAGTTTTAGATTTAAAGCCGATGAATATGTTAACGGTCAGACCTTTTTCGGGCTGACGGATTTTGCCGTCAATAATCAATACCGCGACCCGACGTATATGAAAGAATATCTGGCTTATGATGCGATGGATTCTATGGGCGTTCCCACACCGCTTTTCGCTTACGCGGATATTGATATCAACGGCAAAGACTGGGGCCTTTATTTGGCGGTTGAAGCTGTTGAAGATGATTTTGCAAAACGCGTTTTCGGAAACGATTACGGCCGTCTTTATAAACCTGAGAAATTTGATACGATGAATTCCCCGAAAAAAATAGGCTATACGCCTCCGTTGGGGACGGATTTAAATCAAGGCGCCTCACTCATTTACACAACGGACAGCATTTGGGATTATTGGCAGCTTTTCGGAAACACCGTTTTTTCAGACACGTCCAAATCCGATTTTCAGCGCGTCATCACGGCGATCCAACATATCAATGAAGGCGAAGACTTGGAAGATTATGTTTTCATCAATGAAACCCTGACATTTTTCGCTGTCAACGGCATTATTGTCAACATGGACACTTACACCGGACCGACGCTTCAGAACTATTATCTGTATGAAAAAGACGGCAGAATTTTGATTTTCCCGTGGGATATGAATTTTGCATTTGACGGATACAAAGACAACAGCACGCCGTCAGTCGTTGATTATCCCATTGATACACCGGTCTTTTCAAACGTTTCCATGTATCATCGGCCGCTTTTGAACATGCTGCTGAAAAATGAAACCTACAAAGAACAATATTATTCCTATATCGACACGTTTAATAAAGAATATTTCAAAAGCGGCCGGTATGAAGAGACAATTGATTACGTTGATGCGATGATCAGTGATCTGGTTCGGGATGATCCGACGGCATTTGTTTCTTATGAACAGTACGCTGCAGGCGTGGAAGCGCTGCGTGTGTTCGGACAGTACCGTTCACAAAGCCTGGACGGACAGCTCAACGGCACGATTCCGAAAAATCATTTTGACCAGCGGATCGACCGGACGAATCTATCGCCGGATGCTCCTGTTGACGCCATGTTCATGGAACGGACATTTGTTTATGTGATTAAACCCGAAAATCCGAGATATTCTGTGATCATTCAAAAACATCCGCCTTCAGAACTGCCTGAAAATCTGAATGAACCGGGCATTTACTCGGAGCCGGAAGAATTTCCCGAAAACGAAACTGAAACTCAGGCGGAGGCTTAATAATTGGCAACGGATATGAAATTCAGGCATGAGCTGAAGTATTATATTAACACGGCGGATTATTTGACGATTAAAAACCGCCTGTCCGCTTTTGCCGAGAGGGACCAAAATGTCAATGAAAACGGAACTTATAAAATCCGCAGTCTTTATTTTGAAACACCGACAGACCGGATTTTGTCGGAAAAAATAAACGGTGTGAATAACCGGGAAAAGTTCCGCATTCGGATGTACAACGATGACGATTCTTTCATCCGTCTGGAAAAGAAAACGAAAATCAACGGCTTTGCCAGCAAAATTGATGTGCATGTGACGCGTGAAGAATGTGAAAAGCTTTTGGAAGGGGATGTTTCATGGATGAAACACTCCGAAAGAGCGCTTCTGACGGAACTGTATGCTAAAATGAAATATGAACAGCTCCGCCCGAAGACTGTCGTGGATTATATCCGCGAACCTTTCATTTACAGGCCCGGAAATGTCCGTGTGACACTGGATTCTCAGATTAAGACCGGCGTGCACACCAAGGATATGTTCAATCCGAAAGTTCCGACGGTTCGAATGCACGGCGCCAATGTCATTATTCTGGAAGTCAAATATGACAATTTCCTTCCGGCGATTGTCCAAACATCCGTCCAGGTCCCCAACCGCAGAAATACGGCATTTTCGAAATACGCGGTTGCCCGGATGTTCGGGTGATTCTGTTTTCTCCTCTTCTTTTCTTTTTTAATCGTTCTTTCTGCCGCCAATTTTATATAATATGCTTAATTTCTCTATTGTAAACCAAATTAAAAAAAAGGTTTACAATCAGTCAATTATTCCGGAGAAAGCGACGCATGGAGAACTTACAATTCAGACATGAACTCAAATACTACATCAACATGGCGGATTACCTGACAATTAAAAGTCGGCTGTCTGCTTTTGCCGAGAAAGATTCACATGTCAATGAAGACGGCACATACAAAATCCGCAGTTTATATTTTGAAACTCCCAACGACCGCGTTCTTCGTGAAAAAGTGGACGGTGTCAACAACCGTGAGAAGTTCAGGATCCGAATGTATAACGATGATTCTTCTTTCATCCGGCTGGAGAAAAAAACAAAGATTAACGGATACTGCAACAAAATAGATGCTCCTGTCACTCGGGAACAATGCGAGCGTTTGATTGCCGGTGACTCGTCCTGGATGAAGGAGTCCGAATCTGCTCTTTTGGTAGAGCTTTACGCCAAAATGAAGTTTGAGATGCTTCGGCCGAAAACGGTTGTCGATTATATCCGCGAGCCTTTCATTTACAAGCCGGGAAATACCCGCATCACACTGGACTCTCAGATCACGACAGGCGTTCACGCAAAAGACATGTTCAACCCGGAACTTCCGACGGTCCGTACGCACGGAGCGAACATCATCATTATGGAAGTCAAATATGATGAATTTCTGCCGGAATTGATCCGGCATACTGTCCGTGTCCAAAACCGCAAGAATACGGCATTTTCGAAATACGCCGTTGCCCGCATGTTCGGGTAATCGGAATCTTATAATCTGTCAGGAGTTGAAAAAATGGTCTCAACAGATGCTGCCTCTTTGATTTTCGGAATTTTTCTGAAAACGGCTTTTTTGCTGCTTTTTCTGGGTTGTTTAAAGGTCCTCTTCACAAAATTGGCAAAAACAAATCCGCCTGTCTTTAAAGAAGCGGAAAAGGTTGTTGAAATAATCTATCTGCCCCTTGGCTTTGCCATGATCGCATTTTCACTCATCCGCGGTCTCTGTTCCTTTTACAGTGTTAAAGCGTTCGGCTGGCTTCCGCTGATTGCCGGCCTTGTCTTCATTGCGGTCGGGTTGGTTGCTGTCAGTGTTTATCATTCGGGAAAAACAAAATTCTCTCTGAAAAACCGGCTGAGTTTTTTTAAATTCTGATCGGTTGAAGCCTCTTATTCATCGGAAATCAAATGCCGGCAAAAATTCAATTTTCCGGTATTTTGTTTCCGTCACAGACGAAAATTAAAAACGGAAGCGTATCACAGAAAAACAAAAAAAGGCGTTTACAAGAGTTATCTGATTCAAGATAAAAAATTACAGATATAAATTCGGCACTTTGTGCCGGTTAGGAGTAAATGAAATATGGCTGCATTAACGTTTAATGATATTTTGTCTTCAAGCATCGTTGACAATATTACGAATTTTTCATTGATTGACATGGCAATTGCTATGATTCTGGCTTTTATTATCGGCCTGTTTATTTATTATGTGTATAAGAAAACGTTCAGCGGCGTTATGTATTCATCCGGATTCGGCGTTTCTCTGATTGCGATGGCTGTTGTCACAACCATGATTATCATCGCGATCAGTTCCAACATCATCCTGTCATTAGGTATGGTCGGCGCGCTGTCAATCGTGCGTTTCCGGTCGGCAGTGAAGGAGCCGATGGATATCGCTTATCTATTTTGGGCCATTTCCGCAGGTATTGTAACAGGGGCCGGCCTCATCCCGCTCGCTGTTTTCGGATCTCTTTTTATCGGTCTTATTTTAATGGTTTTCTCCGTCCGCAAGCCGACAGATCAGCCGTATATTCTTGTGGTTGATTTCAGCGGTGAAGAAGCCGAGGCCGCCGTGATGAAAATCATTACGTCTTCCGTGAAGAAACACGTTCTTCGTTCCAAAACACTTTCCGGTGTCGGCACCGAGTTAACGGTTGAAGTCCGCCTGCCGGATTCCGAAAGCAAATTCCTCAATCAAATTTCCGAGACATCCGGTGTGAAGAGTGCCGTTTTAGTCAGCTATAACGGAGAATATGTGACATGAGCGCTTCGGATAAGAAAGACGGTTTCATCAACAGCAAATATCTGAACATCGTGACGGCAGTCTTTGTTGTTCTCGCCGTTCTTCTTGTCTGCGTTCTGATGTACAATCCGGGTCTTATCGGCATCCAATCCGCCGGCGCTCACCCGGATTATGAGGACAAAATTTTCGATCGGAGTATGATTACTTCAATCAACATCGACATGTCCGAAGAGAACTGGACGGCTATGTTGGAGAATCCGCTGGCGGAGGAGTTTTACATGGCAAATATCACTCTCAACGGCGAAACCTTCTACTCTGTCGGCATCCGGACGAAAGGAATGACCAGTTTGTCGCAGGTTGCGGGCAGCGATTCCGACAGGTACAGTTTCAAGCTGAAGGCGGACAAGTATGTTGACGGACAGACGTTCTTCGGTTTAGAAGAATTCGTCATCAACAATATGTATCAGGATCCGTCTTATATGAAGGAGTATTTGTCTTATGACATGATGACTTACATGGGCGTCACTTCTCCGCTGTTCAATTTTGCGGAGATCACCATCAACAATGAATCTTGGGGTCTTTACCTCGCAATTGAAGTCATGGAAGAAGACTTTGCAACGCGTGTTTACGGCAGCAGCTTCGGCCAGCTTTACAAGCCCGAAACAATGAACATGGGCGGGGGTAACTTCGGCGGTGAAATGCCGGGTCGCGACGGTCAAATGATGCCGCTCCGAGACAGGCAAGACTTTCCGGCTCCCGGCGGGACGGCTATGGAAATTGCGGCAGACGATACGTTCGCGGAAGAAGACAGGGCAGTCATTGCAGCGGCGATGGCGGAAGCCGGCAACATGCGGCAGAATTTCGGCGGTACGGAAGCAGGCGGCGGCGCGGATTTGATTTACACCGACGACAATGTTTCCAGTTACAGTCAGATTTTTGAAAATGCCGTTTTCAGCAATGTCAAGAATTCGGATTTCAACCGCGTCATTACCGCTTTGAAATATCTGAATGCCGGAGAAGAGCTGGAAACTTACGTCGATGTCGACCATACGCTCCGTTATTTCGCTGTGAATACGGCTGTTGTGAATCTGGACAGTTATGTCAGCAGTATGAAACACAATTATTATCTGTACGAGAAGAACGGTCAGATCACCATCCTTCCGTGGGATTATAATTTGGCGTTCGGCGCGTTCCAAAGCGGAACCGCATCCTCAACGGTTAACTTCCCGGTCGATACGCCTGTCTCGGGTGTCAGTATGGAAGACCGGCCGCTTATCGGTGTTCTGCTTGCGGAAGAAGAGTATACGGACTTGTATCATGAATACCTTCAAGAAATCGTTGACGGTTATTTCAACAGCGGTTACTATGACAGCAAGATCACCGAACTGGACGCATTAATCGGTGATTCTGTCAAAAATGACCGGACAGCTTTCTTCAACTATGATGAATACGCGGCGGCGGTTGAAGCGCTTCGCATCTTCGGCGAACTTCGCGCGGAAAGTATTCAGGGGCAGTTGGACGGCACCGTTCCGTCAACAACCGAAGGTCAAACAGCAGATCCCGAGTCACTGGTTGATGCTTCCGCATTGAATATGAGTGCTTTAGGCGGTATGGGGGGCGGTATGGAACGTATGCAAGAAGGCGTACATCTGACGCCGCAAACCGTGGCGGCACAACCGGCCGATACAGCCGCAGCTCCTTCTTGAATTAAAACGAATTAAAAAAGTAAAGTTGAATGAATTTGTTTTCAAATTCATTCTTTTTGATTTTAATGAAATGAAAAATTATCCCGCTTACAGGATAATTTCAATATCTAATTCTTCGGCCAGTTCTTTGTAACGGTTTCTTATCGTCACTTCAGTCACGCCGGCAACGTCAGCCACTTCTCTTTGCGTTCTGCGCTCGCCGCAGAGAATGGATGCAATGTAAATGGCCGCTGCAGCGACACCGGTCGGACCGCGGCCGCTGGTTAATTCTTTTTCGGAAGCCTGTCTCAGAATTTCAACACTCTTGGACTGAACTTCTCCTTTCAGATTCAAACCGGAACAGAATCTCGGGACGTAGTCAATCGGAGAGGTCGGCATGAGTTTGAGAGACAACTCTCTTGAAATGAAACGGTATGTTCTGCCGATTTCTTTTCTGCTGACCCTTGACACTTCTTCAACTTCATCCAATGTTCTCGGAACACCGCACTGGCGGCAGGCGGCGTAAAGCGCTGCGGCTGCAACACCTTCAATACTGCGTCCGCGGATAAGGTTTTTGTCAACCGCTTTTCTGTAAACGACGGATGCCGTTTCACGCACCGTTCTCGGGAGACCGAGGGCGGAAGCCATACGGTCCAATTCGGACAGCGCGAACGCGAGGTTTCTTTCCGTCGCGTTGCTGACACGGATACGTCTCTGCCATTTTCTGAGACGGTATAATTGTGCTCTGTTCTTGGAAGAGATGGATTTTCCGTATGAGTCACGGTTTCTCCAGTCAATCATTGTGGATAAACCTTTGTCGTGGATGGTGTACGTCATCGGCGCACCGACACGGGAGCGCTTCATGCGCTGATCGTGGTCGAATGCACGCCATTCAGGACCTTCATCAACAAAGTCGGCGTCAACAACAAGACCGCAGTCGCCGCAGACAAGTTCTGCACGCTCGTAATCATGAACGAGATTTTGGCTGCCGCATTCCGGACAGGAGTAAACTTCCGTTTCTTTAGGTGTCTCCTTTTCCTTCTTGGCACGGATCATCTCTTTGATTTTGTCTCGATTGACCGTTTCAGAATATCGAACCCTTTCTATTTCTACCATTGTCATCACCTTTTTTGTTTTTCGTTTTGAGGCGAATTGCTTTTAACGATTGCTTCTCGAACAAATGAATGTGATCGGATTATTGTTTCACGTTCGGATTATTTAACATACACTTTTTCTTTGACCAGTTTTTTTGCCTGCGCGGCATCTAATTCCCTAAAAATGCGCACCAAAAAATACGGCTGCTTTTCCGATCCGAAGACCGTCACGACTTTACCGACCGGCCGGACACTTTTGTCTATCACCTGCAAATTCATCATCTTATTCAGCGGTGTTCCGTCAGGGGTGTCATATTTGACAACAAAACAGGATTTTCCGTGCAAGTGCGATACAGTTCCGAGTCGTTTCATGAAATCCTCAAAATACGTCATCATTCCGATGGTTTGTTAAATCCGTACGTGATTTTCTTTTGTTATCGGATTTTTTCCGATTAACAATAACCTTTAAATCCTTAAATCGCTTATGAATTAATCATTGAGATTTAAAAATCGAAGCGGCAATAATCAATTGCAATCCGCAAATGAACTATAAAGTGTATAAGTCAGTTCATACTATTTAAACTTGCCGCAACAGTTATAAGGAAAAATGCTTTTTTTAAATATTTAATTTAACGTTTTTAGTGAATCTGTTCTTGTTTTCCCTCTCTTTACGGCAGAAGCTTCGCTGTTCCATTCCGCAATCAAATAAAAAAGAAGTAAAAGCCGGAATATTCCGACTTTTTAATTTATTGAGCGGGTTTTAAAGCCGCTTCCAATTTTTTAAGAAATTCCGTCTTCTTCGGGCCGTCAATAAGAGCGTATTCCACCACTTCCGTAATATTTGAAACCGGAATAATCTCAATGATATCCTTGTAGGAATCTTCAATCATGACGTCGGGTTCATTGGCTTTCGGAATGATGACTTTCTTAATGCCTGCCTGAGCCGCCGCTTCAATCTTGTAGGTGACGCCGCCGACCGGAAGCACATCGCCGCGGACGGAGAGTGAGCCTGTCATGGCAATTGTCTGATTAACGGGGATTTTTTCATAGGCGGAAAGAACGGCGGTTGCAATTGAAACAGAAGCGCTGTCTCCTTCAACACCTTCGTACGTGCCGACAAACTGGATGTGGATATCGATTGCTTCAATCTCTTTGCCGGTGACTTTCTTAATCACGGCAGAAACGTTCTTCACAGCTTCACGCGCAATCGTCTTCAGCTGGCCCGTTGCAATGATATTTCCCTGAGCGCCCGACATCGAAGGCGTGACTTCCGAGATGATCGGAAGAACAATACCCGAGTCACCGCCGATAACGGCTAAACCGTTAACACGGCCGATTTCGCCGCCTTCTTTGAAGAAGGATTCATAATCCTTTTTGTTTTCCAGATAGCGGTCAGCCAATTGCTGTTCAATGGACCGTGAAATCTTCTTGGCGCGCAGCACGTGTTCTGCCGTCGTAAACGGCGCATTGTCCGCGCGCGCGAGGTCGCCGGCCACACGGACCAAACCGCCCAAGTCTCTCAACTTCAGCGTCAATTGACCTTTGCGTCCGGAACGGCGCTTAGCTTCACGGATAATTTCTTTCACGGCATCTTCGTCAAATTGCGGAATATGTCCGTCGCGCATCACTTCCTGTGCCACGAAACGAATGAACTTGTCACGGTTTTCGGGCGTATCCGGAATAGATTCGCGCATATAGACTTCATAACCGTACCCCTTGATTCTTGAACGAAGCGCAGGGTGCATTTTTTCGAGCGCGTCAATGTTTCCGGCCGCCACCATGATGAAGTCGCAGGGAACCGGTTCTGTTTTGACAAGAGCGCCCGAACTTCTTTCGGACTGACCTGTGATGGCATATTCCTTCTCCTGGAGCGCCGTCAGTAGGCTTTGCTGAGATTCAATGCTCAGGATGTTGATTTCATCCATAAACAGAACGCCTTTGTGGGATTTATGAATGTCTCCGGCTTCAACACGGTCATGCGCAGGTGTTTCAAGACCGCCCGACTGGAACGGGTCATGCCTGACATCGCCGAGGAGCGCGCCGGCGTGTGCCGCGGTAGCGTCCACATAAGGTGCCTGCTGCTTGTTGTAATTTGAGACCAGCAGTTTCGGGATCAATGCTTCATCGCGTCCGATAAACTGGCGGCCGACTGTTAAAAGAAGCAGACAGATAAATATGCCGATCAGAATCTGGCCTGTAAATATGGCATAAATTACGATGCCTGCCATTAAAAGCATTAAAAGCATAGTTTTTGATTGTGCTTTTTTCTGCGCTTCAACACGATGGGCGGCGACGATTTCACGTCCTTTTCCGGCCGGCACTCTGCGGATGCGCGGATTATTGGAGTCTTCTGCATTCGGATATACAAGGATGTCTTCCAATTCTTCTTTGGGAAGCAGTTCAGCCATCGCTTTTGCCAGAAGGGACTTGCCCGTTCCCGGCGTTCCGATCATCATCACGTGACGTCTTTGACGCGCGGCTTTTTTAACGATTTCAACCGCTTGTTCCTGACCTAAAATCTGGTCGATCAACAGCGGCGGAACGTCTATCTCCCCCGTATTGCTGAAGGTGTATCCGAGTTCGATATCCTCGTTATCGTTGGGAATATCTATAATCTCGGAGCCGTCATATCCGGTTTCCGAGGTTTCAGTAACGGGTCCGGTAATTTCGGTCACTTCAACATCCGTTTTTGAAGTGGTGTTTTCCTCAAAGAACGTGCCTTCATCGGGCTTTTGTTCTGCGAGTTTGTTGAATGTTTCCATTTTTATCACACTAAATTTTAAAATTTCAAAAATCGATACTGATCTTAAAAATCACTTATAAAAAACGAAACCTTTTGAAAAGCTTACGGAATAAATAAACAAGCTCTTTCTCTTATTTATTTTATGGTATCCCTACATATAAAGCGATATTACTGTATAAGAACTTAATTCTTGAAAATTAAAATAAATTATTTTTTAAATAATTATTCTCTGAACGAATCTGTTAATAAACAACATAAAATAACGGATTAATTATCCATCGCCAAAACATCTGTCCGAATCGCATGAATCAAAGCGGCAGCCAAAAGGACGATGCCGACACAGAGGAAAATGCCGATCAGATATTGGACCGCAATCAGGGAATAGAAAATGACGGCAATTATTGTACCGACGGCTGTATATTGAATTCTCTCAATCAGGCTGTACGGTTCGATGGTTTCCCCTTTCTTTACTTTATAATATTTGTATGCCGTCAAACCGATGATAATTATGACCAATGCCAAGAAGGCATATCCGCCGATAAAACCGAGAATAACGCCGATGATCATTCCTGCAATGCCTGCAAGGATGTATTTTTTTGTCATTTTATCTGTATTCAAAGCTTTTCCTCTTTCATTTGACTATTCACTTCTGCATACGGGATTGTTTCTCTTCCTTAAAACAGTTTTCTCTGACAAGTGATGAACCGGCAATCCGGTTATTGAGGAATATTATATATTCAAAAAACGCTTCCAAAGGATAGTCATAAATTTGAAATCCGCCTGTTCGGATTCATATTGAGGAAAACCAATGAAAGCATCTCATTTTTTAATATTGTTTGCTGCCGTCTCAGTTATTTTAATAGCTTCGGCAATGTTTCAATATTCATTGATTCCTCAAACGCCGATTCATATCACCCGGATGGATATTCATTTCGCAAATGAAAATGCGACGGCAGATATTGAATATGAAGTCGGTTTTCTGACCCAGCTGTATGTTTTCTTTTTCGGGAGCCGTAACCTGGATCCTTATTTGGATGTACTGCTCTATGATTTTGAAGAATACCGCATCATTTCCGTTCACGGAACGACGGCAACCGTTGAATTGATCAATTCGTCACGGCGGGAAGGGCCTTATTATCTTCATGATACTCATAAATTGGGATACGAAGTGGGACGGTTGGCACTGTATTTTCCGGACGGCAAAACAATGACGTTTGATAATACCGCCGAAACAGCGAGTGTTTTCTACTAAAACCGTTTCCTTTTTCTCGGATTTTCGGCGCATATTTAAAGGACTTCTCCCGCAGCTCAAAACCTTTATATACGATTATCATATTTATGAGAAGTGCACAGCCGTAAGGGAACAAGGCAGCAACAAGCTGTCATGATTTCGGTTTTTCCGAATCCTTACCAAGTATTCGTAATGGGCTCGTGGTCTAGATGGTTATGACGTCGCCTTGACATGGCGGAGGTCCTGAGTTCGAATCTCAGCGGGCCCATCAAATTTCGATTGCTTTATGCCGAAAATAAAACGGCAGCACATTGTGCCCAAATAGCTCAGTTGGGAGAGCGCTGCCCTGAAGAGGCAGTTGTCGCTGGTTCAAGTCCGGCTTTGGGCATTCAGCTATCGAAACCGTTTAATAGCTTGAAGCAGTTTTAGGATTGTTTCAAAATCGAAGGACACTGGTAGTGTAGTGGTTATCACCGGGCGTTGCCAACGCTCGAACCCGGGTTCGAGTCCCGGCCAGTGTACTCATCTTTCTTTTCTTTCAATTTAATTTTCAAAGAATACATTCTTTTTCTTCACTCATTGAAAACTGTTAAATCGTTTCAATTCGTTTTTCACGCAACCATGGAATTCAAATCTTGCAAAAAACTGTACCGCAAAGAGACCCACCGCATTAAGTCTCCCGAGGAAACCTTTGATATTGTTGAACCGCTGACGGAAGAAGCCGGCATTACACGTGTTGCCGACATCACCAAATTGGACCGCCTCAATATTCCTGTTTTTTCATGCATCCGCCCGGGCGCAGCTGACGGCGCGATTTCCGTTTACAACGGCAAAGGCGTGACACCGGTTGCAGCACGTGTTTCCGCTATTATGGAAGGGATGGAGCGTTATTCCGCCGAACTTCAGCAGAACGACCGAATCGTGACCGGCAAGTATCCCGTTTTGGCCGAGGAATTTGAAATTTTAGATCCTGTTGAATTAATTCTGCCCGAAGCCGTCGATCCTGATGCCGTAATTCCGTGGACATCCGCTTATGAAATATTGTTTGCCGACGACGGTGAGACACTTCTTTCGGAAGAACTTCTTATTCCTGCCGCGGCGGTTTATCATCCGCTTCCGTCTCATTATTATTCTGTTTTCAGAACCGGTACAAACGGCATCGCTTCCGGAAACGCGCCCGAAGAAGCGGCTTTCCACGCTTTGTGCGAAGTGATTGAACGTGATGCCTGGTCGCTCTGCGAAGCGGAGAAAAAAGGCGGCAAATTGATAATTGACATTGATGATGCCGATATTTTGAGTTTGATCAATACTTTCAAAAACGCCGGCGTTGAGGTTCTTCTTCGTGATATCACAAGCGATATCGGTCTTCCGACAATTGCGGCGGTGGCTGATGATGTGGAATTGAAAGATCCGACGCTGCTTTGTCTCGGCATGGGGACGCATTCTTCTCCGAAAATCGCGGCACTCCGCGCGCTCACTGAAGTGGCTCAAAGCCGCGCCACACAGATTCACGGTGCCCGCGAAGATGCAACGATTGCGGATGTCCGCAAGCAGATTGGGTATGAACGCACCAAACGGTTGAATGCAAAATGGTTCGACACATCCGCAACGGTCCGTTGGGGTGAACTGAAGGATATTTCAACCGATGACTTTTTGGATGAGATCAAAAACACTGTCCGCGCTTTAAACCGCGTCGGACTTCAGACGGTCATCGTAAAAGATTTAACCCGTCCCGAACTCGGCATTCCTGTCGTTCATGTGATTGTTCCGGGACTCGAATCTTATGCCATTGATTCCGACCGCATGGGTGTCCGATGTAAGGCGGCGCGTTCCCGAGCGGCAAAGACCGGCGGCAGAGTCCGCAAATATGTCCGCGAAACCTGAGCGGTTAATAACGGATGCTGAAAATCATGACGGATAAATCAATTATCGTTTTTCTCGGGCCGAGTTTGGATTTGGAAACTGCCCGCTCTCTTCTGCCGGATGCAGAGTACAGGCCTCCGGCATCCCGCGGCGATTTGGAAAAAGCCGCCGCCGGAAATCCGGATATTATCTGTCTCATCGACGGCGTTTTTTTCGAAAAGTGTTCCGTCGGTCACCGTGAAATTCTTTCCGCCCTCAATAAAGGTATTTTTGTTATCGGCGCTTCCAGCATGGGCGCGCTTCGCGCGTCTGAGACCGGGTCTTTCGGAATGGTTGGTATCGGAAAAGTTTTCGAGCTTTATAAAAACGGAGTCGTCGAATCCGATGATGAAGTCGCCGTTATCTGCGACCCGGTTTCAAATGGTGCCGTCTCGGAAGCGTTGGTCAATATGCGCGCTACGCTTGAAAAGGCTGTTTCTGAAGCCGTTTTAAGTCCGGGCGAAAGCGCGGCGCTTTTGGAAATCGCTTCGGGTATGTATTATCCGGACCGGGCCTATGATTTTTTGATTGAAAAAGCCGAAGAGTCGGGAACGTTTGCCGGTCAAACACTTGAAACGTTTGAAAAATGGATTGCAGCGGGCAATGCGGCGGATATCAAAAAAGAAGATGCCGTCGCCGCTTTAAAATTCATTCAGTCTGAAATAAAACAAAAATAAATAAAGCGCCGGGTATTCATCATCCGCCGGAAACGGACGGATAAACCGTTACTTCATCGCCTTCTTTGAGTATGTAATCAGCGGCTTTGCCTGCTGTCACTCTTTTTTTGTTGACTTGAATGATTAAATGTCTTTTCAGATTCCCTTCTTTATCAATCACCAAATCAGGGTCCGTTAAATGAGTGAACGCGAATTCCGTAATCAACATTTTCACATTTGACTGATCGGGGATTCCCATTTGAACCAAATTCTCATTGATGTTTTTGTGTGTTCCGAAAACTGATATTGAAACTTTCATTTTTCTTCCTCATGCTCATTTTTTTCGTTTTGACGGCAGATTTCACACTCTGCCTCTTTCTCGATTTCTATGAAATCAAATGTATTTGCCAGCCCGTCCCAAATAAATAATTTGCCGATATGCTTTTTTCCGGCATCCGTTATGTATTTAATGATTTCATTCGCCTGCATGGAACCGACAATACCCGCCGTAGCGCCGACAATCGGAAATGTCAGCTTTTCAGAGTTATTGATGTCTTCCGTATCTGGGAAAGCGCAGAAATAACACGGTCCGCCGTCCGGATAAAATGAAGCGAACTGTCCTCTGAATCCTGACACGGCGGCATGGAAATAAGGACGCTTTGTCCGGACAGCAAAGGCGGCTAAAATCCGCCGGGTACGGTCGTTATCAAGCGCATCAACAATCATTTGACAATCACCGACGAGTTTTTCAACATTTTCTTCCGTCAGCAGACTGCAAACGGATTCCGTTTGTATTTCCGGATTCATTGATCTTAATTTTTCGGCTCCGGAATCCGCTTTCTGCCGCCCGATATCTGCTTCATGATGCAGAAATTGGCGGTTCAAATTGGTCTTTTCAACCGTGTCGCAATCCAGCAGAACAATTTTTCCGACACCCGCTGCTGCCAGGTATGTTGCAACCGGCGAACCGAGGCCGCCGGCTCCGGCAATAAAAACAGAGGCTTCCGTCAGTTTTCGCTGTCCTTCCTTTCCGAAGAGCGGCAGCTGCCTGTCATATCTTCCGGCAGCCGGTGTGCTGCAATTGCATTTTGATTCAGGTTGAGTCATGTTATCTTCAGTTTTTTTATTCCGTTCGGCAGAAGTCACATCCTTCCATTCCGAACTGTTTGTAAACGGCGCAGCCTCTGCATAAACAAACCGTATTTTCTTTTTCAATTTTTTCAAATCCGATTGTTCCGATTTCTCCGTTTTCATTACCCGATCCGTAAGTCGGACAGCTGCCTTTGGCGCAGTACATGATATTCCCGAGCTCAGGACGTAATGCGCATGTCGGGCAAAGGCAGGCTTTGGAATGGTGAAATGAAGCGCAGACGCCGAAATATCTGCCGTATTTCTGTTCGGACTCCATGATTTTCATTCTTCCGAGAAAGCTGCGCGAATTCTGCCTTTTTATTCCGTTAAGATTTCACATATCTTCTTCAGTTGTTCGGGCTCTTTGGAAGCGGCCGAATCAACAATGGAATGCGTTGTTCCGCCGCCGTCGCCTTCATAACGCGGAAAAATGTGGATATGCGTATGCATGACGGTTTGACCTGCGGACGGATACGTGTTCGCGCCGATTGTGAGTCCTGTGATATTGTCCATTTTGTCCATGAGCTGTTTGGAAACCTTATTAACGGTTTCAAAGAGTTTGCCTGCTTCTTCCGGCGTCATTTCAACGAAAGCGTCGGAATGTTTTTTCGGGACAACCATGGTGTGCCCGTCGGCGCAGGGCGCGACATCCAGAAAGGCAAGCGCGTTTTCATCCTCATAGATTTTGTAGCACGGGATTTCTCCGGCAATAATTTTGCAGAATATACAATCCATTTTGACACCTGTTTTTATTTTTCGAGTTTTCTTAAAGGTTGAACGTCAGAATCATATTAATTTTTGCTGTTTATTTTTGAAAGGACTAGTTTTAAATATTGAAATCTTTTTATGATTTTGTTTAATTTATTTTGACGGAAAAAGGCGAAAACGGATATCGAAAAACACCTCTGTTCTAAAATATCTGTTTTAATAATGTCCCCATACCGTTTTTGTTTTCTTTGTTGAAATAAATCAGAGGTTATAACTGTCAATGGACCAAAATGCTACCCCCATTATTGATGCATTACGTGAATATGATAAGAAACATATCACGTCGTATGATGTCCCCGGCCACAAAAGAGGAATCCGTGAAGATGATTTCCAAAAATTGGTCGGTAAAGAAGCTTATTTAATGGATGTAAATTCTCCCGTCGGTTTGGATACTTTCGCACGCCCCAAAGGCGTCATCAAAGAATCTCTGGAACTGGCGGCCGAAGCTTACAAGGCCGATAACGCTTTTTACCTGGTCAACGGCAGCAGCAGCGGCGTTCAGATTATGATCATGACGGTTTGTTATGAGGGCGAAAAAATTCTTATTCCGAGAAACGCGCACAAATCCGTAACGAATTCATTGATCCTGTCGGGCGCGGTTCCCGTTTTCATGGAACCCGAAATCAATCAGAATTTCGCGATTGCCAGCGGCATGACGCTGAAGACGATTCAGAAATATGTTGAAGCCAATCCGGATGCTAAAGCGCTTTTCCTCGTGTATCCGACTTATTACGGCGCGTGCGCCGATTTGGAAAGGATTATCGAATACGCGCACAGTAAAGACATCGTCGTCATGGTGGACCAGGCGCACGGCGCACATTTTTCTTTTTCGTCCGCGCTCCCGAAGTCGGCGACAGAATTCGGTGCCGATCTGGTCGTCGCCAGCACACACAAAACAGGCGGCTCGCTCACGCAAAGCGCGATGCTTCTGCACAATGAAGGCCTGGTCAAATATCATTCTATTAAAAAACGTGTGCTGATGTTTCATACAACCAGTCCGAGCTACCTGCTCATGGCGTCTTTGGAATCTTCCCGAAAACTTCTGGCAACACAGGGCGAGGAAATCTTTTACGAGCTCGTCCACGAATGCCGCAAAGTGAAGAAGGAAATTTCCAAAATACCGGGACTTTCCGTTTTGGACGAAAACGAAGGCGTTACAACCATGACGTACGATCCGACAAAAATCGTTATCAATGTCACAAAACTCGGATTGGACGGATTTGATGTTTACGACATCATGTTTGAAAAATACGGGATTCAAATGGAATTAGCCGAACCCACAATCGTCTTGGCCGTCATCGGTGTCGGCGACACCAAAGAAACGATCTGGAAACTGGTCGACGCTTTCAGAGATTTGTCCGAAACCTATTACGGCAAATATGAAATGCTGGATATTCCCGAAGAAATCGTTTATGTTCCGCCGCAGATCATGTCTCCGAGGCAGGCGTTTTACGCCGATAAAGTGTCTGTGAAAATCGGCGAAGCTGTCGGCCGCGTTGCCGCCGAAGCCGTGATGATTTATCCGCCCGGAATCCCGATCTGCATTCCCGGCGAATTGATAACGGCAGAATCGATCGATGAGATTCTTTATTGCCAGGAAAACAGCGACTGCGTTCAAAAAGACAGCAAAGAGAAAGATCACATTCTTGTCGTTGATGACAGTTGTGAATAACCTTTCTTTTTTCTTTTCTTGTTTTTTCATTTATTTCGACTATCAGAGTACCGTTTAAAATTCGAGTGAGTAATGCCGGATCGTGTCTGTTTGTCGTGTTTGCTTTGCCGTATGCGCCTGCTTTTCGCTTGCAGCTGTTCTTTCTTACGGCAGCCGTTCGCTTGCACGAACGGAGCAATTGTTACCCTCGTTTGTATTGCTGCCGCTGCGGCGTTAAATCAAGAAATTAAACCGCATCCGCTCTTTTAGTCACATTCTCAAAAAACGTCCCGTTACGCGCGCCGCCGCTCAGCTCTTCAAATCCGCTAAAAACGCATCAATTTTTTTCTGCCGCCGCTCTTCATCTTTCTGGCGCTCTTCTTCCATGCGGCCGTAAATCCTCAGCGTGTAAAACAGGTCTTTAAATGTGAATTCCGGCCAGAATTTGTTGTAATAACAGACGACCGCATTGTTTCCGTTTGCCTGCCACGGCAGAAAATTGGAAGTTCTGTGCTCGTCTCCCGTTCTGATTAAAAAATCAACACCGGGGACGATCTCGTCCGAAAAAGGAAAAAGGTATTTTGAGATTTCATCGTCCGATAGAAAAACGCCGGCAGGCTTTCCCGGATTCTCTTTTTGAACCGCTTCTGCGGCAATTCTTTCAAACGCCTGTGTGATGTCACTGCGTCCGCCGTAAGCGAGAGCGACATTTAAATACATTTTATCATTGCCGGCCGTTTTTTCCTCCAGCTCTTTAAAGGCTTTCAGTGTTTTTTCGGGCAGGTTCCCCGTTTCACCGATCATTCTGATTCTTATTTTTTTCTTCAGAATTTTCTCATCAGTTGAAATCTTGTGAAGCATTTTTTCAAGAAGCTCAAAAATGCTTTCCACTTCCGACGGGTTCCGCTTGAAATTTTCCGTTGAAAACGCGTAGATTGTGATGTGTTTGATTTTTGCCAGATATGTCCAGTGAAGTAAATTTTCAACTGCTGAAACCCCGGCCGTGTGTCCCCACTCCGCTTCTTTTCCTTTCCGGTGTGCATATCGGCGGTTGCCGTCCATGATAAAAGCGATGTGTTCCGGGACGTGTTCAGAGGAACGCAGAAAAGTTCTCGGATTCAATTTTCTTTTTATTCGGGACATAGCGAGACCGGTTATCTTATTTTGAAATCAAACAAAACAGCTCATCAATGAAATCAATCATAAATATTCTGCTGATACTTAAAATCCATAAAAATAAAAACAAAAGAATGCCTTTTCAGCATTCTTTTTTGTTTACTTTTTACGAAATACGAAACAAAAAAACAACGTGCTCAAATTACTGAGCGGTATGGGTAAGAATCGTTTGAACAACCATTTTGTAGTCGTCCTTTAATGAATAGATATTATGATCGCCGGTAACGTTAATGCTTAAGATACCGAGTCTCGTGTTCATTAAACCGACCATAGCGGAAACGCCTCTGTAGCTGACGTCACAGCTTTCTTGTTCCAAATGCTTGTAAACGTCGCCGGTCGTGAATTTGTCACCCGTAATAAACAAATTTAACACAATTTTTCGTATTCCGTTTTCATCTCTTGAAAGATATTTTTCCAATCTTTCTTTTACTCTATCTTCTGATGATTGCAGCCCTGACACCCCTCTTTATATCCCTTGAAATTGATTTGGGTCGATTTTGTAATTTCCTTACAAAACCCCGAATTGCCAGTTATCTTGCAGCAACTATTCTGATTTGTTAAATCGTTTAAAAGCCGTTTTTGAATTGCTGAAGCGGGTTTAAATTAAACTCCCTATTAATAATTTAAACCGGTTTTTATAAACTGTTTTACAATTCGTTTTTAGAGACCATCCGCAAGATTTATCTGCCGTTTATTAAAAACGGCTTACGCGTCAGCGGATTAAGCAACTCTCTATAGAGATTAATCCTTTATAAATTTTTACGCGTAAGCTTTAAATATCAGTAAATGCGCTCGCTGCCGACAACGAAGCCGCCTTCAAACGGATATTGTTCAATGATCCAAAGCTGAATCTGTTCAAATCCGGCGCAGTCTTCTTCAAAAATCGCCGCCAATTCTTCGGCAATTCCGACAGCGGTTTCAACTGTGTTTTTTGTACTGCTGACAGCGTACGCTTCATCAGGAAGTTCGTTTTCCTTCAAAAAACAAACAACTTGATCTAAAAGAGTCTCCGGTACTTTCATCCGCCCGAAAAGGATCGTTCCGTCCTCCGTAATCTCATCAAACGGGCGCGCATATCGCTGCGCCGTTCTCAGAAGCCTGAGACGCAGCTGAACCGCATCTTTGTAACGTGATGAACAGAAGTTCATTTTGCCGCCTGAACAGCCGGCGTCAAAGGCCTGTTTTGCAATCCCGGCCGAGCCGAGAACAGTGTTTGATTCATCATTCAGTAAAACATAACCGCGTTTTTTCAATTCTTCGGCATTCGTGTCCGAAAATTCCAATTCGTTTAAATTCAAAAAACAACCTGCGGTTTTTGCGAATTCGGCAACCGCCTCGGCCCCTGATATGGCCGGGATCTCAACTCCTGCGCAAATCCCGTATTCCTATGCCCTTTTTAATGAAGCAGCATAAGCGGAGTCCGCAAGGGTGTTCCACAGTTCAACGGGAGGATGAAATCTGATCTCGTCCAACCCCGCTTCCGCAAGTTCTTTCAAATATGAATCATTCGGCGCAGTTGATGTGTATAAATGAATATGATGCGTTTTTCCGAATTCCTCTTTCAGAAGCCGTATATAATGAACCGTTTTTTTCAGCTCCAGAAGCGGTTCGCCGCCAGTGATTCCCGTACCTTCGGCATCCATGGAGCGCGCTTCTTCCAAAACATCGGCATCGGAGTAAACGGCACGTTCATTTGCAAAAATCACATCCCTGTTTTTCCGGTCTTCCGAGAGCGGACAAAAGAAACAGTCTCTTTGGCAGAGCCCCGTCACAAACAAAACCATTTTTGCACCTTCGCGGCAGCAAAGGCATCCGTCGGTCAAAAAATTACTGTATGATCCGCTTTCATCGACCTGCATAGAATCACCGAAATAAGAAAAAGAGGATTTGAGTTTTGAAAATCTCAAAACTCAATGAGTTTACAAAATTCTGAATGTTTCCAGATTCACAAGCGGTTTTGCTTCAATTCTGTTTTTCTTACGCAAAGCTTCCGCCAGTTCGATGCATGATTTTTCATCGCCGTGGACGGTGAAAATGCGTTCGGGTTTGGGCTGCATTTTCCGGATGTATTCATGAAGCTGTCTGACATCGGAATGACCGGAGAAACCGTCGATCGTTTCAACGCTCATGTTGACTTTGACGGTGTTGTTGTTGCCGACGGCGATTTCGGACCAGCCTTTCTGAAGGCGTCGGCCGATGGTTCCGTCAGCCTGGTAACCGACGAAGACAAGCGTGTTGCGTTCATCCGGTGCCAGCTTGTAGAAATAACTCATGACCGGGCCGCCCGTCATCATGCCTGATGTCGCGATAATGACACACGGATGCGGCTCTTCCAAAATCTTTTCACGCATGTCTTTGGAATCGACTTGCTTAAAAGATTCCGACAGGAACGGATTCTGGCCTTTCTGGAAAATCTGCTTTTTAAGTTCGCTGTTCAGATATTCGGGGTGTGTCGCGTGAATGGCAGTGGCTTCCCAAATCATGCCGTCCAAATAAACCGGAACATTCGGAATGTAGCCTTTTCGAATAGCTTCTTCCAAAACGATCATAACTTCCTGACTTCTGCCGACAGCGAATGCCGGAATCAGGACCGCGCCCCCGCGGTTCACGGTGTCGCGGATGATTTTCTGAAGGTTCTTTTCGGCATCTCTCAGCGGTGTCTGGTAACCGTTGTTGTTGCCGTATGTCGCTTCGGTAATCACGGTTTCAACACGCGGGAAGCGGTTGACGGCCGGATCGAAAAGACGTGTTCTTTCATATTTGTAGTCGCCCGTAAAGACGATGTTGTGAAGACCGTCACCGATGTGGAAGTGTGCGATCGCGGAGCCGATGATGTGGCCGGCATTATGGAATGTCAGCTTCATGTCGGGCGCGATATCCGTTACTTCTTCGTAGTCGAGCGGAATCATGTGAAGTAATTCTTTCTGAATTGTCGAAGAGTCATAGGGTACTTTTTTGCCTTCCTTGGAGGCGATGTCCACATAGTCCAGCTGGAGCAGAACGGTCATGTCTCGGGTCGGCGGCGTGCAGTACACCGGGCCGTCGTAACCGTATTTGTAGAGCAGCGGAATGAGCCCTTGATGGTCCATGTGGGCGTGCGTTAAGACAACGGCATCCAGTTCATTGAAGTGGTTGACTTCGGGGACGTAAAGGTAAGGGGTTTTGTCTTCCGCACCGAGGTTGACGCCGCAGTCAATCATAATTTTAGATTCGGGCGTTGAAAGAAGATAACAGCTTCTGCCGACTTCCAGGCTGCCGCCGAGTCCGGTCACACGGATCCATTGGTCTGTGTGCGTGCATTCGCGGTGGATTTTACGGCCGACATCGCGCAGAATTTCTTTTCTTTCTTTGAGGTTGTTCCGCATGAAATCGCGGACATTTTTTACGGTTTTGGATTTGATCGGCGGCGTTCTCGACACTTTCGGGATCCACCCGATTTCTTTGGTGATTTCACGCAGCGTGTCGCCGTGTTTCCCGATTACGAGTCCCGGTTTTTCGGCTTCGATAATCACTTCGCCGGAGTCGGGGTCAAAATAACAGTTGGAAATAACGGAATCTGCCGGAACGATTTTGTGGATGATTTCAACGGATTTCTCAGGTTCTGCCAAAACTTTCGGATCGGGACGCACCGCAATTCTGATGCGCAGCGCCTTGGCCAGATTTCTGATAATGTTTCCGTCATCGGCAAACTTCTTCGGGTCTTCCGTATAAAGTACTAATTGAGGGCCTTCAAAACTCACGCCTGAAATGGTTACGCCTTCAGGCAGATTTTTTTCGATTTTACTTTGAAGGTCAGCTAAAACGTCATCTATTGCCATTATTTTCTTCCTTTTTTAAAATGAATAAATTGTATTGTCTTCTATTGAAATTTTGAGTCCGTTGAATTGATCTGAAAAATGATTTATGACGTTTTCAAAAAGCAACATGAAAAAAGCGCCCGACCCAATTTCGGAGCCCTGCTTCTGAAACTCAAAAAATCAATTATTTCTGGTGTTTGAACACCATTCATTAAACTTAATAATAAATATAATTGAAAGTAAAAATGAAAAATGAAATACAGAATCAATTTAAGGTTTTTCTGTATTCATTGACTTCTTCGTCTTCCATCCTGATAAATTTGCCGTCGGTAATTTTAACGACGCTGATAGCGTCGCCGGAGGCAGAATCTCTTTTCATTGCGTTGTGAAGCGCGCGGATCGCAAGCTGCGCCCCTTCGTCAACGGTCATGCCTTCTCTGTAATTGTCTTCCAATACACCGTAAGCAATCGGGGAGCCGGAGCCGGTTGAAACAGCTCTTGTTTCTTCAATGGTTCCGCCCAACGCGTCAATTGAATAAAGTGCCGGGCCGTTTTTATCAACGCCGCCGATCAAAAGCTGAACGCCGTAACCTCTGACGGAGTTGAGCATGTTTGAAAGCATTGTGGAGAGTCCTTTGATTGTTACCGGTTCTTTGCGTCTCATCTCGTAGAGTTTTGATTCGACTGTCATGGCGCGGACAATCTGCTGTGCGTCGCCGACTGTACCGGCGATGGTAAGACCTGTGGTGTCGCTGATCTGGTACACTTTTTTGGCTTCACGGCTGGCGATAAAGTGTCCCATCGTTGCGCGCCTTTCGCTGGCAAGAACGATTCCGTCCGTACAAATCATGCCGACTGTCGTTGTTCCCTTGTATACTTCTTGTTCCATGATAATTTACCTTTTTTTGTTTTTGTTTGAGATTTAAGTTTAATTTTTATGAATAAATAAATGCAAAACATACTTGCTGAAATCTGTTGCCTGTTTTGATTTTATAAAAATCAAGACCGTTTTTAAATTTATTTTTTCCAAATAAATTTTGAAAACATAAAATAAAGCGCTTTAAGGCGTTGCAGTCAATATCTTTTATTTCGACCGTGTTGAATTCAGAAGTAACAGCCGGTTTGAAAAAAGCTCTCTGAACCGACTATAAATATTAATTTATGACATAATCGTTTTCGATGTATATATATTTTCCTTTAATTTCAGTACTGTTCGCAGGTTTTCAAGGGTTTGTTCGATTCCGTTCTTACGGTTCCGAGTCTTCTTCGTCTTCTTTTCCGGAAATTTCGGGATCTACCTCATGAGCTAAATCATTAATACGTTTTCGAATTTCTTCATCCGCATCATTTTCTTTCAGAAGTTTATTTCTTTTTTTCAGCGTAATCACTTTTATGCCCTTGACCATATTATCGGCATGGGCGACAATTTTTTCTTCCCATGTCCGGGGAAAATAATCATCCTCGGGCAATCCGAAATAAGCCGCTTCTTCATTTGTGATTCCCGCTCCGATATGTTTTTTAATAATCTCCAAGACCGGTTTTTCAACACCGTGTTTTTTTGCCAATTCGACGCCTGCAACAGCATGCGTCATATCATGTGTTTTCGCACGCCCCAAATCGTGGAGCAATCCGCCGATTTCAACAAGCTGTAAATCCACATTTCGTCCCATCTTGATGTTTCTGCGGGCAATTTCAAGGGCGGTATCTGCAACCGTCATGCAATGCTGAATGACTTTCTCTTCACACCCCTCCTTTTTGAGAATTTGAAGAGCTTCTTCTCTTGAAATCATTTAAAAACTCCGTACATCCGTTTTTGTTTATTTTTAAAAATGAAACTGCTCACGCGCATCGGCGTAAGCGTCAAAAGCATCAGGCCGTTTCTTCAAACTCTTCGATTCTTTTGTCCAAGAGTTCTTTAAACGGTTCGTTATCCTGGAAAACCAAGTCTTCACCGCAGAGCGGACAGAGGAATTCCGTTTCCGTCGCTTCGTCAAAGACGAGGCGGAGGCAGTTTTGGGGACAGACGTAGAAAATATTGTTGTCCTCATATTCCTTGCGTTTGACCAGGTTTCTGTAAAGTTTCTTCTTTTCACGTTCAATCTGGTGGTAAATGCCGTCCATGTTGATCATCCAGCGGAATGTCAGCCAACCGCTGTTGGCATCTCTTTCCCGGTGGCAGATGGTGAATTTATTTTCATATAGAATGAAAAGGATTTTACGGACCGTGTTTAATGTAATTTCTTTTTCGTCGCCCACGGCTTCTTTGGCAGCAACGGCTTCTTTCTCGGCGGCACTTAAATCTTTTTCAAGTTTCTTCGTTTCTTCGCCTTTTTCTTTGGCCGCTTTAATTTCGATGTTCAGTTTTTTAACTCTGTCATCGGCTGCTTTTGAAACGGCGCGGAGCGGATTGAGCGCGTTGCAGATTTCTTCATCCGTGACTTCGCCTTCGGGCATATTTCGAATCAATGTGATACCGTCTTCGCCGATTAAACGGAGCAGATAGCCGTGAATCAACGGGTCGTCTAAATTAATCAAATCGTTTACCTCTTCGGATATTTTAAATCATGCGGATTTCGTTTTCCGCATTCGTTTTTCTTAAAACCGTACTTTATTATGAATCCATTATTATTTTGATAATTCTGTGCTGTTTTAGCTTTTATATTTTTGCTTTTTTTCAGAGCGCAAAAATGCCGTATTCTGTCTTAAAAACTTTAATTTCACTTCCCGGAAGCGCATGAAAGCCCATCGGTTTTTGAATCGTGACCGTTTCAAATGTTTCCGGATCCAAAATCTGAATGCCGTGTTCTTCAACGGAGACGAGAACTGTGTCTTTCGCGTCTGCGGTGTTTCCGAGCAGTTTGGCATTTTTGAAATGTTCGCCGTCAATAAAGAAATTGGATGAATTCATCAGATTGATTCCCGTTACGCGTTTGCCGCAGTTCTTGATTTCAATCACTTTGTCTTCGAAATAAACGACATCGCCTTTCTTGAATTCGGGCAGTTTCATCGCAAAAGTCGTCCGGTAAATGTCTCTACCGTCTTTCATGCCGGCCAGAGTAAACGATTCGGTGACCGTTCCGCCCATCACTTCGATAATGTGCTTGCAGACATGTTTTCCCGCCTTTGTCGAGCCGATATAAACGTCGGCGCCGTCTTTAAACGTGATCGTATCCGTCACGAATGCCAGTTTGTCTCCTTTTTTCAGCTGTGCCATCATGGATTCTTCAACCAGTTTCAAACATTCCGTCACTTCTTCTTTGGTCGGAATCCGGTTGTTGGCGCGGATTTGGAGGATGCCTTCAAAGTATCCGCCGGCGCGGCGGCTGCACATTTCGCAGGCTTCTCTTTTAATGCGGACTTCCGTTTTGCCGTTCTGGTAATAAGTGACGCCGTCGACCTCGCCTTCAACATCGACCAGAACGTCAAAAATGTAAGGCGAACGCGCATGCGGATGCATGCCGACTGTCACATTTTCAATCGCGTCGGGAATGGCAAGATGCTCTTCCGCCGTCAGCATCGCTACTTCTTCAGGCGTTCCGATGTCTTCCCATTTGCTCTTATAATAGTGGGCGCCGCAGCGCTGGCAGATGCGCGCATGAAGCACCTCCGGTAAATCAAATAATTTCAATTTTTTGCCGAAACATTCCGGACAGATACTTTTTACCGTCTTATCCGTTTCTTTGCCGCATTCGGGGCAAACCGTCATTCCGGCGGAATCCTGTTTCGTATTCGGTTGATTTTTCTTTTGTGTCATGTTTTTCATTGTTCTTTCTTTTTCGGCGGCCAATTTTCTTCCAGCCACTTTGCCAATCTGCCCGAATCCATCGGGCCGACAACCGCCGCAATATTCATTGATTTCTCAATATCGTTCTGCAGGCGCGCCGCCAATCCCGGCAGCACAAGCGTTTGATGAGCGGTTTGTTCTTCAAAGTTAAACAATGCTTCTTCAAAATCCTTTTTAACGACTTCCGCTGTCAGCTGTCCGCCGGCCACTGCCGCTTCCACGCCGAGCCCGCCCGTGTTGACCGCCAAAACGTACCCATTAAAACCGGCCGACGCCAAATCGCTTTCCACCGTGTAATAAGTCAGCGCGAAATTTGTCGTAAACAAAACCGGTGATGTCGAATCGGGATTTCCGATTTGATAGAGTTTGGGCTCCACCGAAGACGGTGTTCTCGGGTCTGTATAAATCATATCGGTCACATGAACAATCGGAAGCAGTTCATGTCCTTCCAATCCATGAATAATCATGATGTCCGCGTAACGGACGGTTAAAGCCGCTGCTGTTATTGTTTCATTGTAATCGGCGATAATTTCCGGCGGCAGTTTTTCATTCGCCGGCGGATTTGAACTTTTTCTTGCGGCAATCGGCAAAGCGATGAGCGGAAAAGCCAAATCTTTATCGCCGCCTAGTCCCGCTTTTCTCAGCTTGATGAAATTTTGGAACGTCTTCTTAAATCCCGGGCCGTAAGAAGCGGTTCCGGGGTCGATGACGATTTTTGAAACGCCGTCTTGCTGAAGCGTGGATGAAAGCGATTTGAGCTGGTCCAAATCTCCGTTTGCCGTTATGGCGACCGGAACATCAAATTCAAGCGCCAGCTTTGTCATTTCTTTGCGGTTTTTAACATCACATGCGTACATCAGCGGATTTTTTCCGCAGGCTGCTTCCAATCCGGCGCGCATGATTACCGGATCTTTCGTACACAGAATCAACGGCAAATCGGAATGTTGAATGACCTTTTCAATGCATTTTCCGAAGAGTTCGGGGCTGCCGGAGGTGGAGCGCACGGCGATCATGTCCAGATAAAGGAAGTCACCGACATAAAATTTCTGAAAAGATTGAATCTTGACGATTCTTTCAATCAATTCCGCTTCACTCATCGTATCCCAAACATCAACCGCAACCGGCGGCTTGTTGTAAAATGAAAGCGTGTGACGGAACATCACGTCGTCGCCGCCGATGATGACTTTCTTTTCCCCTGTGCCGATTTCTATTTCACGAATCAGGGGCCTTAAAAGCTCGGCAAGTTTATCGTATTTTTCGGCAAACTCCGGCGGCAGTTTTTCATAAATTTCCTTAATCTCACCGACTTTCAGTTTCTTTCCCGCAAGCTGTGTTGCAACCGCCATTTTCGATGTTCCGAAAAGCGATTCACAGTCATCGGGCAGAAGCGGATAAACGGTTAACGGGCTGACTTGTTTTGCCATCTCAGAAAACCTCCGTCAGCCAGCCGTCATAATCCGTATCAGACTCAACGGTTGCGGAATTGCCCAAAATCTCTGTAAACGCTTTCAAAAACTGAACAGCTTTGGGGTGCATCATCATAAATAAATCATTTCCGGCAAGCGCCAGTGTCATTCCCGTAATGATCTCCCAAATCGGGCCGCGGTATTCGCGGTCACCCCAGTCGGAATCCTGACTCTGGGGGGATGAAATCATCCAGGCTTCACGGGCGCCCCAGGCATTTGTCGTGCCGGAAGAGAGCGGATAAGCGAGTTCGGCATCACCCTTCAATCCGGCCATTCGAATGCGCTCCATATTGGAATAGGCGTAATCCAACCCGTAACCCAGCGCAGCCGTCGTCGGGTCCATGATCAGTCCGTCCGGCTCGATGCCGCATTGACGGAACAGTTTGCGGTTGAGCTCTTTCTGCGCATTGATATCCATCTGCGTCCAGGACAGAATCACATGTCCGTGTTTTTTGGCGGCATTGCCGATACGTTGATAATCCATGTTCAGATTAGCTGAAGCGATCAGCGCGCGTTCGCCTTCCGCCGCCTCCGCCGCCTTTTCAAGAACCTCCGGATCTTTCTGCGGATTGCCGCTTCCGCCGATGACAATCGGCACATCAACAGCCTGCAAAATGTCTTCCACAGTCTTCGCCGCTTCTTTGGCGGACGTATCTTTAATTGCGGGGTCTGTTGAGACCAAATGAATCGTAATCATGTCGGCGCCGAATTCATTGACCGCTTTTTTCGCCCAGGCGGCGGGGTCATCCAGAACGTCTTCATAATTGGAGCGGACGGATTTGGCGAGACCGACCGGCATGTCAAAAACATCCATCGTCACGCGGTTGATGTTGGGCATTGCCGCATCAAAAAAGTAAGGCATTGTTTTTTCACCGCCGATGACAATCGGCTTCTTCCGGCTGCCTGCGCCGAGCGTGACTTCCCGGATCGGCTGTTTAAACTGTGTAAAATCCGTCACATTCAATTCGGCGGCGGCAAGCGTGTCCGAGACAGGATACGCATTTCTCAGCAACGTTTCCAGCTCACTGTCCGTTTTGCAGCCGAGAAGGGACGAAATTTGAGAAATACGGGTGAGGAGTTCCTTTTCATCTCCTTTTGCGCCCGATATGTCCGAAAACGGCAAATCACCTGTTCTGCCTTCGGTTTGAAGAATCCTGAATAATTTTTCCAAATCGGAATATTTCATTTGACGTGTCATAATTTTGGTGTATTCAATGGCGAATTCATATTTAATTATTCATGTCGGTTCCGCCGGTCCTCCAGTATGTTTAAATCCCCTGCCTCTTTTTCCGTCGGAATCATGCGAATCCGGCAGAGCAGTTTTTCATATCTTTTCGAACCGGCCGATTCTATTTTCTCAATTTTTTGAATCAATTTATCTTTCAATGACTGGGACATCCAGACAACATTGTCCCAGCCGCCCTCTTTCTGCATGAATTTGTCCGACAATAGATACATTTCACCGATGCCTGAAAATCCGGAAATCTGCTGTCCGTAGCCCGTAAAAATCATCATTTCTTCAAATGTCAGGCAGTTCACGCTCGGTATTTTTGCCGTCCGGTCAATAAGTCCGATACCGTTCATTTCGGGAATGTAAAATGCGATAATGTCAAAAACCGATCCTGTTGTATGCGGATTTTCAATCAGCGAATAAAGCAGAACTCTTTCATTTTCCCCGCCGCTGCCGGCGGCAAGCGCACTGTTCACGCCGGTATATTCTCCGCCCGCTTCATCCAGTAAGTCTCCTTTCTCGATTTCAAAAACAGGCCCGTCGGGATTTGCCAATACTGATGCGCCCGCTTCAAACCAGTTGATTGTTCCGCAAACGGACGGACGGTCAGGCGTAATAATACAAACGTGTGCCGGGCTGCTGATTTGACAGATTTTACAGCCGTAGAATTTATCGGCGTTTTCATCATGAACCGACAGAGACCTTTCATCCCTTCTTTCATAAATCCTCCGTGCAATTTCAAGTCCTGCTTTAACGGATTCCGGATCCGTATAAATGCGGACGGACGCCGTAGCGATAAACGGAAATTCTTCCGCAAGCCTCTCGCTGATAAACTTTTCAATTTTTTCAAAAGTTATTCCGTTTTTAACAGCATCAACGCTGATTTTAATTTCGATCCGGTCCCGTGTATGCTCATGCGAAACGCCTGAAATCAAATTCAAAATATCCCCGAGTTTCTTTTCAACAACGGCTTCCAAATCTTTTTCCGAAACTCCCGCTTTAATATCATCTGTGATCCCGATACGGACAACCAATCCGAACGGCGATGCTTTTCCGAGCTCTTCCAGTTCCGGCCCGATCAGGTATTCATCAAATGAATCGGCGCTGCGTTTTGATCCGCGGATCTCTGATGCCGTTACCAATTGATATCCGTCTTCAGAACCGCCGAGGACGACAAACGCCTCTTCGTCCCGGATATGTTCGCCCGCCGTCTCAGGCGCGGCAATAATCTTTTCATTCCGATTCATTCGATATCCCGCCTGTTTCAATAAATCCCGTTCAGATAGTCTTCCAGTCCCTTTTGGCGCAGCGTACAGGCCGGGCATTCACCGCAGCCGCTGCCGGGGATGCCGTTGTAGCAGGTCACGGTTTCCTCCGCCACTAAATCTAATATGCCGAATTCTTCAGCCATTTTCCATGTCTGCGCTTTTGTTTTGTGCATCAGCGGCGTATGGATCTTTATCTCATAATCCATTGCAAGCGAAATCGTTTTCTCTGCGGATCTGATAAATTCTTCGCGGCAGTCAGGGTAGCCGCTGAAATCGGCTTCCGACACTCCTGTAATGACATTGTGCCATCCGTTGTTTCGTGCAATCACGCCGGCAACTGATAAAAAGAACAAATTTCTTCCGGGAACGAAAGTATTCGGATACTCTTCTCCCTCCGGTATTTTTTTGTCGATGGCGATTTCTTCTTCCGTTAATGCGCAGGCGGAAATTGATTTGAGAAAATCGAGTGCGAGATTCATTCCTTTAAAACCGTATGTTTTTGTTATTTTTTCGGCCGCTTCCAGTTCTTTTTGATGCTTCTGGCCGTAATAAAAAGAGACGGGAAGAATATTCTTTTTCCCGTAGATTTTCTCTGCCCAAAACAAGCAGGTGGTACTGTCCTGGCCGCCCGAAAAGATTACAACAGCCCCGTCACCGCATTGGTTTCGGTCTGTTCCGATATCTTGTTTCTGTTCCATTACTTCTTTTTAGTGAACCGATTTATTTATTCCTTTTCGCTTTTTTCAACAAGTTCATCGTAGAATTTTACAAACCCGCAGGCGGCTTGTCCGACTTGGATGATTTGAATGTCTGACACTTTTTTTGCTTTTTCGTCAACGATGATTTCAGCAACGGAAGGTTCCGACATTCTGGCTTTTGTCGGTGATCCCGGGCATAACAGGAACTGTCCGCCGTATTCATCAATCGTCGGTGTGTGAACGTGACCGTAAATCAAAACATCAACGCCCATCTCCTTTAAAACGTACCAACGGGCTGTGTTATCGTTTAATGAAATGCCTGCTTCATGGACGACACCGAATTTAATGCCGCATTCTTCAAAAACCAGTTTTTCAGGAAGCTCTTTTTGAACCGTCTCAGCGTCGCGGTTGCCGTGAACAGCCTTCAGTTTCCCTGTTTTTTGGAATGCGCGGTAAGCATCCTCTGATTCAAAATCACCGGCATGAATAATAATGTCAGCTTCGCGGATTTTTTGGCGAAGAATATCGGGGAAGAAAGAGAAGTCATCCAGATCGGATTTATTCATATTTTGAGCTTTTTCTGAGTTAAATTCGGGGAGATGTGTGTCTGAAATCACGAGAATTTTCATATTGTCCACCTGTCTTTGTTTTTAATTATTATTGAAAGTGCTCTCTATTATTATATATGTTTGTCAATATAAAATCGAATATTCATCCGCTTTTTCAAGAGGTTGTGCGGAACTGAAAGATGATGTTTTAAAACATGCTGTGTTTTTGAAAAATAAATATAGCAAAAAAAGTTCGCGCTTGAGCAAAACGCTTTCAAAACCGTGAAGTGGTGATATTCACTTCATACCGGTTTTACTGAGATCCATAATTTCATACGGGATGCTTTCGTTTTCAAGGCGTGCCATCAGGTAGGACACTTCATCTTCAACGATAACAACAACGGAAGCCAAACCATGGTAAGCCGCCTGAATGACGGATTCGGAGGCTCCGAACATAACATCAGGGGTGATGCCGATTCTTTTGAGTGCCATGAGCGCTTCAGTGCCGACCGCGCCGATATAAGGCTTGGATTCGACAATCGGTTTTAAGCGTTCCAAATTTGTAAATGTCGATCCGCCGCGTTTGATTCTCGGAATTTTGCAGATGGTGATGGATTCGGTATCTACATGCATGTATCCTTTTAAATCGGTAACGCCGATGTCATATCCTTTTTCGCCGTTCATGATGGCCGTGCCGTAAATGCCGGTGTCTTTGGTCCGGTTGGCATACAATAATCCTTTACGCATTTCAATGAAGACTTTGTCATCTTTTTGAATCGCTTCATCACAAATGGCGGTCCATGTTGAAACATGGCTGATAATGTCTTCCATGACCAATTGAGAGTAACGTTTTAATTCTGAAGCGTTGTCCAAAACCCATTCAACCCCGTCTTTGGTAATCTTGTAGCGGACACGTCCGTCAGAATGAATTAATCCTTCCGCTGTCAGTTCTTTGATGTATTCGGAAACCGCCTGCGGCGTGATTCCAATCTTGGTTGCAATTTCTTTTTGACGGACATTCGGCTGGTGGGCTGCGATTTCAGTCAAAACTTGAAATTTGGTCATCTCGCTTTTGCTTTGAAGGATTTTTGCATTCAAGATTATATCTCCTCATCTTTTTCGACTAATTTAAGACGCTGTCCCATAACCGAAAGCCTGTCGGAACGGCGTGCGATGGCACAGATATGGCTGGTGTTCATGTTTAATTCGCGGGTCAGTTTGCTCATGGAGTTGTTTCCTTCGGCAACCATTCTTTCAAGACTCTCGATCGTGTCTTTCACTTCTTCGTAGGGCTTGAAAGCTAACATGATGATGTCGCTTAAATCTTCAAATGAGCTTTGGAAATTCACCTGAACGTTTGAATAAGACGTATGGTATTCCTTCACTGGTGATTTTCCGGGTTCGGGTACACGCCATTTGCTTTCCAAAAGGCCTGCCTTTTTAAGGTTGATTAAACTGCTCAATGATTCGGTTTCAATCGCTTCATCCAACTCTTCCTGCGTCATCCAATTTGATAAAAGTAAATCGAAGACTTTTTTGTGCGTCCTTGAACCGAAAGTTCTCAAAAGGGGAACCAGGTATGAAGGATCGTTAATAATTCGCGTTCTTTCTCCCATTTTCAAAGCCTCAAATTTTGCCTCACGGCAACTGGTTGTTTTTGTAGTGATCCGTTTTTGAACTGTTCGAAAAATGCATCTGTCTTTACCAACCGTTTTGTTTTTGAATCAAAAACGGCCGATTTGTATTCGAACATGGTAAAAGTTATATTCATTTATTGTGTTTGTTTGTTAAATCAAAATGATTTAAAAAAGACAGGATACCGAATAGGTGTGCAAAGTATTTTAAACTTGTCAGAATACGCTGATTTAATCAAAAAAAATTGTGCATCTTTTATTAAACGAACTCTGATTCCTCTCTTCGTTTCGAAAATTCGAAACGCGTGAAATCAAGTTTAATTCATTGTCAATCATGTTAATTATTTCAGTTCGTTATACGTCTATTGATTTTGGTGTATTATATGCAGGAACATTCGGATTTATCGGTGGAAATCTATGATTTGTTAAAGGACGGCCGCCAGCTGTCCATCAGCGGTATCACGCGCGAACTGAAAAGCCGCGATTTCAATGAACACCGCCTCATCGTTACCGGTTATCTGCGCGCACTCAAAGACATGGACTGTTTGAACGAATTTGATTTATCGCCGTCCAAAATTTACACGCTGAAAACAGATGAAAAGAATGCCGGTTTTTTTGTCAAAACCAAAAAAGAAACCAAAACGGCTGATATTTACAGCCTGGTCGGGGACAAACTTTCTAAAATGACTTCAGCGGCGACGAAAATCGAAACTGCAGTTTATATATTTATGACTCTTTTTGACCGTCCGTGTTTCGAATCCGAATTGAATGCGGCGGGAATTGATTCGAATCAAATCAGCCGTTATTTCAATTCGGCGGCGGAGTCCCGGCTCGTTGTCAAGTCAAAAGATTTTAAAAAATTTTATGATGAACTGCCGCAGATTCCGAAAAATTCGCCGGCTTACGAGATTCACACCGATAAATTAGATTCCGATTTTTTGATGCGCGCCGTCAACATTTTGAGTACTCTTCTCAAAGACGAAATTGACGTTTCCGCTTTGGTCTCAAAAACAGCCAACAAAAGTTTATTGGATTTTTGATTCCGTTTTAATTTTATTTTAACAAGGGGATTTTGATATGTATCCGATTGAACAGATTTTAAATGAACAGGACCAAAAAACAAAAGCCGTTTGGGCATTGGATTGCGCCGAACATGTTTTATTTTATTTCACAGAGTTATTCCCGGAAGATTCACGCCCCGCTGACGCTATTACAGTCGGAAGGGCTTGGATCCGCGGCGAAGCGGATGTTGCTGATGCCCGAAATGCTTCCGTCGCCGCGCACAATGCCGCCCGCGAAGTTATTGATGCCGAATTCAGTTTGACAGGCTTTGACCCGCTGACCGAGGGCGAAGGCGCGGAGGCCGCCGCCTGTACCGCTGCCCGCGCGGCCGGCCAGGCTGTTGCCGTTGCGCATGCTGCCGGGCATGCACAGCATGCGGCGACCTATGCGCTCAAAGCCGTTTCTTTTAAAGCGACGCCCGAAGAATACGACCTGGCGGTTAAAAAAGAGCGTGAATGGCAATACAACCGATTGCTTGAAATCACGGGGAAAAATTAATTTTTTAATAAAAAATAATGAATCGGCTGCATTTTGCAGCGATTCTTTTTATTCAATATAAATCGCCAGTCTGCCGGGTTCGGCAAATCTGGATTTCTTTTCGGGATCATAAGCGTTTCCGGCATCAATTTCTTCGGCATCGAAGATTTCAACGGGGCAGCCGAATTCTTTTTCAAGGAAAGGTTTGGCTTCTTCCAAAATCGCTTTTTCATCCAAGTCCGCGTTCAAATAGTTCAAAACAACATCAATGGAAGAACCGCGGATGTCATTGGCGACTTTTTGGATATATTTCTGCGCTTCTTTGCCGCGGGAACGGATAATCGGGTCAGCCATGCTTTTTTGAATCAGTTCTTTCACGTCAATATTGCTGCGGACGGCTTCCGTGATTAATTTTGCTCTCTCTTTCACATCTTCTTTGACGTAATGTCCCATCGTTTCAACAGCAGTTGTTACGATTTCCTGATCCGTTCTGATTCCTTCGGCAATCTTTTCCGCCGGTACGAATCCATCGGAAGCCAATGCGATTTCAGCGGCTTTTCTCAGAATCATGACGCGCCATTCGTGGGTGGTGTAAAGATACACTTTCTTCGGTTCAATCTTAGCCACGCGGATGATTTCTTCAACATCTTCAATTGTTTTGACGATGATATTTTCGGCAACTTCCGCCGCTTCATCAATCTTATCCGGATCTTCGGCCGGATACGGAACAAAGGCAATGGATTCGGTGTGTCCGAGTTCGCTCCAGACTTCTTCGCAGATGTGCGGCGTAAACGGCGCCATCAGTTTGGTCCAGGTTTCAACGACTTCGGTCAAACACTGTTCTCCGCCTCTTTTATGGTACCATTTGATGTCATTGTAAATCAGGAAGAACGCATTTTGAATTGCGTGTCGTGTGTGAATGGAATCAAAAGCGATGTTGACTTCGCGGATATATTGCTGAATACGGCTTTCAATCCAGCGGTCAATGTGTGTTTTTTCGGAATTCTCGGGTATTCTGCAGCCGCTTTCAACGACCTGCCTCACAAAATTATAGAATCTGCCGATCTGTGTTCTGGCCGACTCAATGCCTTCGCGTCTCCAATCAGCGTCCTGGGCCTGTTCGGCGGCGGAAAGGATGTACATGCGCGTGACATCCGCGCCGTAAGTGTCCACCGCTTCTTTCAGTGTCAGAATCGGACCTTTAGATTTGCTCATCTTCTGTCCTTCCAATGAAACGAATCCGTTAACAGCCAATGCTTTCGGCCATTTGGATTCATCAAAAAGCGCTACATGGTGGAAAAGGAAGAACAGCAAATGGTTCGGAACCAGGTCTTTTCCGGAGGATCGAAGGTCAACCGGATACCAGTAGTTGAATTCCGATTTCATTTTGCCGATGAGTTCGGCATTCAGTCCGCTGGAAGCGGCTGCTTCTTCCACCGTTCCGACGTCCAGGAACAGATAATCCAAAAACGGGCGCGTCATCATTTCTGGCGTAATCGTTCCGTCGTTGATGTAATTGGCAATTGTATAATAAGACATGTAAATGGTTGAATCGCCGAGGGATTCAATCAGCCAGCGCGGGTCACACGGCAGCTGCGTGCCGAGACCTTTTGTCCGGGCGCAGGCTTTGTCTTTGAGCCAGTCGATTTTATTTTCAAATTCCACGCGGAATTCTGGCGGAATAATTTCCATCATGCTGAGGCATTTGTAAACTTTATCTTTCCATTCGGGATTGGAATAATTCAGGAACCATTGGCCTTTCACCATGTTGACGACACACATCGTTCCGCAGCGGCATTGTACGGGTTCGCTGAATTCATAAAAAACGCTGCCGATGCCTTGAGATATGAAATCCTGCGTAAGACGGTCTTTGATTTTTGAAACCGGCATGCCTTTGTATTTGCCGGTAATTTCTTTGAGCGTTCCGCCGTGGAATTCTCTTCTGTAAACGATTTTTGTCGCCTCTTCCGCCTTCGGGTCTTTCTGGTCAACCACACCGAGCTCGGCAACAACTTCCGCGGCAGGCGCTTCACCGTAATCGGGAACGTCAATGACCTGAATCGGTTTGATATTCTGAATGTCTTCGGCAGTGATGCCGTATTCCGTTAAATCTTGAACTGCCAGATCTTTGAGCGCCAGATAATCGTAAGGTGCGTGCGCCGGAACACTCATCACAACACCACTGCCGTTGTTTCCGCGGACGAACGGCGCCGGCAGAATTTGGATAATATTGTCGGTCGCCGGGTTTTTCAGTTTCAAACCGATGAGGTCGTTGGCGTTCATTTCTTCCAAAAACTCGACATTCCAGTCGGTATAGAGCAATTTTTCATAAGCTTCTTTGCTGACGACCCAATATTCTTCAAGGCCGTCTTTTTCCATTTTCAGTTTGACATAACTGACATCGGGATTGAGCCAAAGATTCGTCACACCGTAAACCGTTTCCGGGCGAAGTGTCGCGCAGGGGAAAACGGTGTCTTTGTGTCTGAATTTGATCAGCGTGTATTCGACAAGCGTGGCTTCTTCGCCGCGCAGGATATCATGGTCTTCCACAGGGTTGTTGTCGTGCGGACACCATTTCACGGGGTGGGAGCCTTTGACGATGAGGCCTTTGTCATAAAGGTTATTGTACTGCCATTCAATGAATTTTTGGAACGCCGGATCCATTGTCGTGAATTTACGGCGCCAGTCAATGGAGTAACCGATGATGTTCATGGCGTATTCGGCTTCGACTTTGAAGTAATCCACGATTTTTTCGGGTTCGTCCAATGTCGGAAGAATATTTTTCGGAATGCCGTGAAGTTCTGTATAGACTTTCATCGTGGTCGGGTCTTTTTCACGGATGAGGTCCGCGAGGCCGACAATGGGTGTTCCCGTGACGTGAAATCCCATCGGGTAAAGGACATTGTATCCCTGCATTCTTTTATAGCGGGCGATAACATCTCCGATCGTAAATGTGCGGGTGTGGCCGGCGTGAAGGTTTCCGTTTAAGTACGGGAACGGAATCGTAATGAAATACTTCTCTTTGCCGGATTCGGGATTCGATTCGAATATTTTTTCAATTCTCCACTTGTCCTGCCATTTGGATTCGGTTTCTTGTATGTTATAGTCCTCTTGCATTATTTTTCACCGGAATTCCGATTATTTTCAAGTTTCTTCATTCGAAGACGGCTTTTCTCAAAGCATCCAAGTTAGCTTCCACGGTTACGGGCTCGGCGCAGACGCTGATGACTTCTTCGGGATCTTTGAGAAGGTGGCCCGTGGTCACACAGACAACGGTTTCATCTCTGGAAATGAGCCCGGCTTCGACGAGTTTTCTCAGACCGGCAACGGAGGTCGCACTGGCCGGCTCGACACCGATGCCTTCGAGCTGTGCCAAGTCTTTCTGCGCCTGAACGAGTTCGTCATCCGTAACGGACTCGGCCATGCCGCCGGATTCTTTGATGGCGATGAGCGCTTTTCTGGCGTTGACAGGGTCACCGATGCGGATTGCGGTCGCAATGGTTTCCGGATTCTTTTCTGGGGTAATGTCATCGGCATCGGCTTTGTATGCTTTGACGATCGGGCAGGCGCCTTCGGTTTGGATGCCTGTCATTTTGGGACGTTTGTCGGTGATGCCGAGTGTCACGAATTCTTTGAAACCTTTGTTGATCGCGGTAATGTTTCCGGCGTTACCGACCGGCAAAACGACACGGTCGGGGACTTTGAATCCGAGCTGGTCGACAATTTCAAATGCAATGGTTTTCTGTCCTTCCAGGCGGTAGGGGTTGACTGAGTTGAGGAGGTAAATCGGCTCCTGTTCGCAGAGTTCACGGACGAGTGCGAGCGCGTCATCGAAGTTTCCTTTAATCATGATGACTTTTGCGCCGTGCATGAGTGCCTGGCCGATTTTACCGAGCGCGACTTTTCCTGCCGGGAGCAAAACGACGGACGGAATGCCGGCTTTAGCGCCGTAAATGGCAAGGGCAGCGGATGTGTTTCCGGTGGATGCACAAGCGACTGTTTCCATGCCGAGTTCGATGGCTTTGGAAACGCCGACGGTCATGCCGCGGTCTTTGAAAGAGCCGGTCGGGTTTATGCCTTCATGTTTGACATATAATTCTTTGATGCCGATTTTTGCGGCGAGGCGGTCACATTTGTAAAGCGGTGTGCCGCCTTCGCGGATACTGACGGGTTCAATTGCGATCGGGAGCAGGTCCTTATACTTCCAAACGGATGGCGGTGCTGTTTTGAGTTTTTCCATGTCCATGTTCTTTTTGATTTCATTATAATCATAAATGACATCCAAAAGGCCGTCACATTTGCGGCAGGTATAAATGACTTCAGTTTTGCCGAATTCCGCGCCGCATTCGATACATTTCAGGTAATAATCCATTGCTTGATGCTCCTGTTTCAAAGAATATTTGTTTTAAAGTTTGTTTATAATAATGAATGAAAAATGAAGAGTGAGTTTATTTATTATCTTATCGATTGATAGGGTTTCAGAATTACTTTAATGCATTATTAAGTTTGTGTCCTTTTTCTTCTTTTTATTTCTTTTTCATTCTTTTTTATTTCATTTCTTCAAATATGTTCATTTTATGCCAAAATCTTATATAGTTGTATACATTTATGCATTATTGCAAGAATTAAAACAATTAAGGTTATCAAAATGAAATTTACAGAACATCGTTGGCGTTTTTAATCTCCTCTTCGACTTCGCTCCGCGAATTGACAGACTGAAAAACAAAAAACAGATTAAAAAACACAGGAGATTATGATTATGAGCATTCCTTACAGAATTTACTTAGATGAAGAACAGATTCCGAAAAAATACTACAACATCCGCGCGGACATGCCCGAACAGCATGACCCGCTTTTAAATCCGGCGACAGGTCAGCCGGCGACGCTGGAAGACTTGAAACCTGTTTTCTGCGACGAGCTTGCTAAACAGGAACTGGATACAACCACACGTTATTTCGATATTCCGGGACCTGTTCAGGAATTTTACAAAATGTTCCGCCCGTCTCCGCTGGTTCGCGCTTACAACTTAGAAAAAGCACTCGGCACGCCGGCAAAAATCTACTATAAATTTGAAGGCAACAACACTTCCGGCAGTCATAAATTAAATTCCGCCGCGGCGCAGGTCCATTATGCCAAAGAGCAGGGTCTGACAAGTCTGACAACAGAAACCGGCGCCGGTCAGTGGGGAACCGCACTTTCCATGGCTTGCGCTTTCTTTAACGTGGATTTGACGGTTTACATGGTTCGCGGCAGTGCCGAACAGAAGCCGTACCGTAAAGCAGTGATCGAAACGTTTGGTGCCGATATTATTCCGAGTCCGAGCAATACGACAGCAGTCGGCTGCGCCATCCTGAAAGAACATCCCGGTACAAGCGGCAGTCTCGGCTGCGCCATTTCCGAAGCGGTTGAACAGGCGGTCAATACACAAAATTGCCGTTACGTTCTCGGCTCCGTGTTGAACCAGGTGCTTCTGCACCAGAGTATCATCGGTTTGGAATCAAAGGCAGCTATGGATTCGATTGATGAATATCCGGATGTTGTCGTCGGCTGCGCAGGCGGCGGTTCTAACCTTGGCGGATTGATTGCGCCTTACATGCAGGATAAATTAAACGGGAAATCCGATGTCAGAATTGTTGCGGTTGAGCCTGCTTCGTGCCCGAGCCTGACGCGCGGCAGATATGTGTATGATTTCTGCGACACCGGCAAAATCACACCGCTCGCGCGTATGTACACACTGGGCAGTCAATTCATGCCGTCTGCAGACCATGCCGGCGGGTTGCGTTACCACGGGATGTCTCCGATTTTATCCAAATTGTATCACGACGGATATATGGAGGCGGTTTCCGTGCACCAGACCAAAGTGTTTGAAGCGGCAGTTCTGTTTGCCAAACATGAAACAATTCTGCCGGCGCCCGAATCGGCACACGCGATTCGGACAGCCATTGATGAAGCACTGGAATGCAAGAAAACGGGTGAAGAAAAGACAATTCTTTTCGGCTTGACCGGAACCGGATACTTCGACATGCAGGCTTATTCAAGCTATTTGTCCGGCGAAATGACGGATTATGTGCCGTCGGATGCCGAGCTCGAAGCCGGATTCAGCCAGTTGCCGCATGTTGAACTCAAGCAGCCTTCTCGGATGGCTTCGGTCAATCCGACAATCTGAATTAATTAATCTGCGAAATCTTTTCAAAAAAAAGACCGCTTTTTGCGGTCTTTTATCTTTTCAGTTGCTGCCTGTATCTGGTTTCCATTCTTTATTTCTCCGCCTTATTTTTATTTTTTAAAACATAAGAAAATCCGCTTATGCAAAACGTTTAAATATTTGTCACCACTCTTTGAGTTCCTCTCAAATCTCTCGGATTTGCAGGGTAAAATTCAATATGAAGAGTTAAGACGGGAACTTTTATATACCTCAAAGCTCTTTTGAGAATCTCTCGTTTGACGTGCTTGAAACGTCTTGTGAGAACAATTTTACATTCATCTATAATGAAGTCGGGAGCTTTTTCTCTGACTGATATGTGACCTGATGTTTCGGTAAACTTCGGCGGTGGTTTCAAATCTA
>CAYUQC010000003.1:0-63361 GCA_964446755.1 uncultured Methanosarcinales archaeon | reverse complement strand
GTTTTTCTTATATATCAGATTGTTCTGTTTTAATTTGTTTTTGACAGACAGCAAAAGCTGTTCAAATAATACTTTTAAAAAAGAAAGATGAAAACGGTTTTGAAAACCGTTTCAAAATAAATCAGTCTTTAACGTTGCTCAAACCGAGTGCGCGGGCACTGATTTCAACAATATCTTCAATGATAATGTCAGCGCGCGGATTTTCTTCAGCCAAAAGGGCGTCTCGTCCGTCTGAGAGATTTCTCTTACAGAACGGGCAAGCCTGAGCGAAAACGTTTGTCTGCGTCTTTTGTTCGCCTTCAGGGTAAAGAACTTCCATGGCATCACCGACACGTGCTTTTGCAATTGAAAGCGCGAGTTCGGGCATACCGGCCTTGACACCGCCGCCGGCACCGCAACATCTCTGATAGGATCTGCTGCGTTCCATCTCGGCAAATTCCATGCCGGGCATGCTTTGGAGAACTTTTCTGGGTTCTTCATAAACACCGACGTGGCGACCGAGGTGGCACGGGTCGTGGTATGTCACCACTTTGTCTTCGCCGTACGGTTTCTGCACCCATTCAACTTCGCCTGCTTCAATCTTTTCTGCAAGGAATTGAGAAACGTGCATCACCTTAAAGGGCGTTTCCTCGCCGAGAAGTCTGGGCCAGTCAACGAGAGAAGCCCTGAAGCAGCCGGAGCAGGCGTAAAGAACGGTGGTTGCGCCTTTTGCTTTAATTTTCTCGACATTGGATTCGGCCAATCTCTTGGCGATATGATCTTCTTTGTAGTACTGACCGGTTCTGATTAAAACGGAACCGCAGCAGGCTTCTTCTTCGCCGAGTGTACAGAACTCAACCCCGAGTTTGTTCAAAACACGGGCAGTCGAAACGGCGAGGTTTGTCTGCTTCATACCGGCGGTACAGCCCATGAAGTAAAGAATGTCAGCCTTGTCGGCAATTTTAACGTCATCGGGGATCCAGGTCAAGCGGTTTTCTTTCGGCTCGTTGTAAGAGTTGAAAGTGTCGCTGATGATTTTGGGCATGGTACCCTGCTTGCCGTAAGGACCTGTGCCTCTCTTCACAAGGTTGGCGCGCATGGCTTCCCAAAGTTCGACGGTATTGATGCCCGCTTCACAGACGGTTGCGCAAATACCGCAGGTGGTACAGCCGTGAACGTCATCTTTGAATTCAACGAATTCTTCCTCGGAGATTTCTTTGGGACCGAAGAGGGTTGCCCAGAAACCGTAGGATTTGTCAACGAAGCGTTTCCAGCGGTAAATTTTATCACGCGGGGAAAGGCCGGGTCTGTATCCGGAACCTTCGTAGGTCGGACACCATTCGGCACACTCACCGCAGCGCATACAGCCGTCAAGTTCCATGAGCTGAACGGCGGTTAAGCCTGTCATCTTAAGAGACGGTTCTCTTCTTGCCATTAGTGTTCGCCTCCTTTGTTAACGATCATTGTCAGCGGTGCCGTAATCATGTGGATGTACTTGCTGAACGGAATGAATGCGAAACCGACGAAGAGCGCCAGAACGCTGTGCGTCAATGCAATTTCTTTAACATAGGTCAGGAACGGAGATAAACCGCCGAGCGTCCAAATCAAATAATCGTAGAAAATGAAGTCGTACCCTGTAAAGTCGGTAATGCCGATTGCGATATATCTGCCGGCGTGTGCAATAAAACCGGTCACGATAACGACAACCAATGTCACGAGCAGAATGGCATCGTAAGAATTGGTGTTTTCCCTGACTTTCGGAATAAAGAGTCTGCGGCCGACGGCGATGATAACACCGAGGAAAAGCAGGTAACCGAGTAATTGGTTCGGAATCTGAAGGAACTGTCTGAACCATTCGGGGTCAATGAAGTGAATGCCGACCAAGTGAATGAGTTCAACGGCGAACATCAAACCGGACAATGAAAAGAGACCCATCCAGCCGATGAAAATACACATGTGCATGAACCAGCGAAGCGGATCGGCACGGGCCGTTCTTCTCAAAAGAAGAACATCAAAAACCAACGTGATTAGAATGTTCTGGCCGTGGTGAACGGAATGTGCTCTGAGCTGTTTCCAATAAGATTTTAAGAAAATGATGATACTGCCGATAAATCCGTGTTTACCTTCCTCACGTTCAAGACCCCATGCGAGGGGACCCTGCCCCCACTTACGGACGTTAAAGTAAAGCCCGAGAACGAGAAGGAGGATAGCAAGGACGGAAGTAGTCATCATAACGACGAACGTAATCGAAACGCCGGAAATGCCTGAAAAATAATCCATTATTAATTCTCCATTTTATTTTTTGAAAGCAAATGACTTCTGATACCTTTTCAGAGCCACCTCAATCATTCGGAAATGATTAATGATGACAATAGAAACCGGCATCAACCAAACTAAACAATAATTATGATAATGAACGATAGCGTTCAGTTCAACTGCCGGACCGGCAAAAAAGAATGCCGAAAACGTAAACAGATGAACGATTGTTATGTTCTACCAAGCCACCCCTCCCCCATTTAAAGAAGAAAATGACCCGAATCGACAAAGTCGGTAGAAGATATAGGCACTTTGTACCGATTATATTTAAATATTATCACTCAAAAGTTCGGCAGAATTTCGGCGGAATACACTGAAAAGAGCAAATTGCTCTCTTGTTTCATTGATGAACAATAATGAAGATTATTCGAGAAGGAAACGAAAATTTCATGCTCCAAATAAGATTAGATGTCGCCGAAACAAAATAATAAAATAACATCACCGTTTTTTTGGCTGTATGTCTGACAGCCCGGCAGAAATAAATAAAGAAGCGGACGGAGTCGAGAGATTCGTACCGAACCTTCGAATCATCTTAGTGGAACCGCTTTATCAAGGGAATGTCGGATCCGTCTGCCGGATTATGAAAAATTTCGGATTTGCGGAGCTTTATCTGGTCAATCCCTGCCCTTTGGAAGGTGAAGCGCGGGCCATGTCCTCTCATGCGATTGACGTTCTTCGGAATGCGAAAATCTGTTCAACAGTTGAAGAAGCTGTCAAAGAATGCGATGTTGTCATCGGCACGACCGGAATGCGTGCCCAAAAAGGATGCGACCATATTCGGACTCCTGCGTTGACGCCGAGTGTCCTGCGTGAAAAGATGGAGGAATTTCATCCGGAAACGAAGTTTGCCCTTCTGTTCGGACGGGAAGACATCGGTTTTACGAATGACGAACTCTCTTTTTGCTCTATGATTGCGACAGTTCCTTCATCTCACATTTACACTGTGATGAATCTTTCCCATGCCGTCGGCATCATGGTTTACGAACTTTCCGGCGCACGGTTAACCGGAAAATACAAAACCGTCGATTTCAAAGAATTCGAAGCCATGTGCGCCCATTTCGGCGATGTTTTAGAGGATATGGATTTTGACCCGCTGAAAAAAGAGAAAATGACGCTCATGATGAAACGCATTTTCGCCCGTTCCGAGCTGACACCGTGTGAAGCCAAGACGCTTCGCGGCATTTTCAGAAATATCCAATATCATGCTAAAAAATCTAAAGGAGAAGATGTCGGCAAAGATCGCCGTGACATTGAAAACCAATTTGAAAACGATGATTTTAAAGACGGTTTCAATTTGGACTTTGAAACGGATTTTACCGGCAAACCTGATTCAAAATCTGTGAATGCTGAACCGGAGTCAGCCGTCAAACTGCGAAAATGGGAAAAAACTGATGTCGAATCCGTTGCAAAATACGCAAATAATCAAAAAATCGCCGGCAATTTGAGAAACGCTTTTTCTTCACCTTACACGATTGAAGACGCCGAGAAATTCATTTATAATATCCTGCATACCGATGAGATTTCTCAATGTTTCCGCGCGGTTGATATTAACGGGCAGGCCGTCGGCAGCATCAGTATCACCGTCAAAGAAGATATTTCCTGTAAAAATGCCGAAATCGGTTATTGGCTCGCCGAACCGTTTTGGGGCAGAGGGATAATGACAGAAGCCGTTCGCCAAATGGTGAAATACACTTTTGAGAATTATGATGTCAGCCGCATTTATGCTGTGCCGAAAGCGGAGAACGCCGCTTCGAGAAAAGTCTTGGAAAACGCAGGATTTATTTTGGAAGGCGTCATGAGAAAAAGCGTATTTAAAAACGGCAAATATTCCGATTCATGCATATACGCACTTATCAAATAAAATTAAAAAAGGATTCGAAAACCGAATCCGTACTCCTTTTGAAAAATCAGAAATCGCGGTGCAGCATATAATCGGCCATGTCTTTTAAAAGCTGTTTGGCCGGGCTGTCGGGCAGAATGTCGAGTTTGGCTTTACCTTCGTCAACGAAACCGACGGCGAGATCTTTCACGTATGCCAAAGAGCCGGAATCGGTCAGCACCTGAATCGCTTCTTCAATATCTTCTTTGGAACCGGAACCCTTGCCGAACGCGCGCGGAATGGCACCTTTTTCAGTGGCGTGAATCATCAAAAGCGTTCTTTTGCCTTCAAAAATATCGCTGCCCTGTCTCTTGCCGAGCACTTCTTCGGGTGTGGTCAAGTCCAGAACATCGTCATAGATTTGGAAACCGAGTCCGGTGAGGCGGCCGAAATCATACAGTGCCTGATCGACTTTGCTGTCCGCGCCGCCGACAATCGCGCCGATTTGAGCAGCTGCGCCGAATAAAATGGCTGTTTTCTTTTCAATCATTTCCAAATATTCTTCCGCGGAAACAGAATCACGCTTTTCAAAGTCAATGTCAAGCCATTGGCCTTCACAGACTTCAACGCATGTTTTGGAAAGGATGTTGGACGCTTTTAAGAGACGGGCGGGTTCATTTTCCGCTTCCGTAATAATTTCGATCGCTTTGGAATAAAGCGTGTCGCCGGCCAAAATGCCGCCCGCTTCGCCCCAAACGGTGTGAACGGCCGGAAGACCGCGGCGGACAGGATCGTTATCCATAATATCGTCGTGCACCAACGTAAATGTGTGCATTAATTCGACGGCAACGGCTGCAGGAACGGCGGTTTTAATGTCGCCGCCGACCGCTTCGGCGCTTGCCAGCAGAACGGCAGGTCTGAGCCTTTTGCCGCCTGCTTTGACGATGTGGCGGGAGGCTTCGTAAAGCCCCTCCGGTTTTTTGACGGGAAGCAATGTGTCAATCGCTTCGTCGACGGGAACGGATAATTTTTTAATTTCATCAACAACAGTCATTTACAAAACTCCGAAATTCAAATTCAGGGTTCCAGGAAAAGGATCTCACCGTTTCTGAGCAAGTGAACCGTTTCTCCGAGAACGTACCCGGCGTCTTCAGCCATTTCAATGTAAGCGCTGTGCATCGCCAGGTCGCCGTGCGCCGGAATAACGTGGGTCGGCTGGACCATCCGGAGCATTTCCCAGTGGTCTTCACGGTAGGCGTGACCGGAAACGTGAACATCATCATAAATTCTTGCGCCGCGCATCTTCAACTTGGTTTCAAGCGCGTAGCGGTTGGCGCGTGTCATGGGACTCGGAATGATATTAGCCGAGAAGACAACACGGTCGCCGGATTCGATCTTAAACGGCGTTTCACCGTTGGCGATACGGATCAAAATGGAACCGGGTTCACCCTGGTGTCCGGTCACGACAGGCAGATATTTTTCCTTGCCGTCTTCCATAATCTTTTTGAGCGCCTTGTCGACATCCTTTCTCTGACCGTAGATTTCGACGTCATCGGGAAGTGTGATGTATCCCAAGTCGTGTGCCGCAAGCAGATATTTTTCCATGGAACGTCCCATGAAGACCGGAATGCGTCCCATTTCTTCGGCGATTTCAATAATCGCATTCAAACGGGCGATGTGAGAAGCAAAAGTCGTGACAATCATACCGACGTGAGATTCTTCCGTTCCCAAAAGAACGTCGCGGAGCATTTCCTTGGCGATTGTCTCGGACGGCGTTTTACCGGAACGGGCACTGTTGGTGGTCTCGGTAATCATTGCCAAGACGCCGTCCCGGCCGATTTTCTTGAGAACGTCAAAGTCGGGAGATTCGCCGAGTGTCGGCGCACGGTCCAGTTTAAAGTCGCAGGCGTACATCACGGAGCCGTAAGGGGTATGAAGAACGGCGATCACACTGTCAACGATACTGTGCGGAATGCTGACGAATTCAACGCTGATGTCTTCGGTGATTTCATATGTGCCGCCGGCTTTGAGCGCGATCAGCGGATTGTTGACTTTGAATTTCTTCTCTTCGTCAATCTGCTGGCGGATGAGCGCGGTGGTGTACGGTGTTGAAATAATCGGAGCGTTGTAGCGGTGCGCCAGTTTGGGGATGGCACCGATGTGGTCCAAGTGTCCGTGGGTACAAACGATTGCGCGGACAGTGCCGTTCACGTCTCTCATGATTGTATCGTCCGGGATGGCACCCATGTCGATTAATTCGAGGGAGTGCATGCGGTCGATTTCCGCATCTTCGTGAATCTGGACACGGTCTAAGCGGATGCCCATATCCAAAATAACAATATCTTCGCCGACAACAACAGCTGTCATGTTACGGCCCATTTCATTATAACCGCCTACGGCGACAATTCCTATATCTTCCATTTTTATAAATTCCTTTATTTTTTGATTTTTTATTTGAATTAAAATTCTTTGAACTTTAATGATTGATTTTCCTTTAAAACATGAATTCCTTTGAATTCGGATAAGGGATGACTGTAATGACCGAAAGAATCGGTTTTAAACGCCGAGAGCGTTTTTAAAGAATTTCTTTATTGGCGTAATCGCCGACATTGAATCCGCGGCTTGTTAAATAATCGCGCGTATTACCCGTCACGACTGCCGGTGTACGGGAAAGTGCTTTGACGTCGGCGCAGCCGGTCAAAAACATGGAGGCTTTCAATTCCTGCTCCATTAAGCGAAGCGCGTCAGCGACCGCATCGGCACCGTTAAACGCCGGACCGACAAAAGGCAATGCTGCGCCTGCTGCTGTTGCGCCGAGCGCGACGGACTTGGCGATGTCAACACCTGTTCGTACGCCGCCGGTCGCAATGACCGGAACCGCAACTTTACATTCGATTAAACTGGAAACGGTCGGAATCCCGAAGTCCCAGAAGAGTTCACCCAAATGTTCTCCGAGCTTATCTTTATCCATACGGGCGCGGTAAACTTCCACACCGGACCAGCTGGTTCCGCCGGCACCGCCGACATCAATCGCGCTGACGCCCGCTTTTTTAAGCAAAAGCGCATCTTCGCGGGAAATGCCCGCCCCGGTTTCTTTGGCAATCACCGGAACGGCGGCGGCGGCACAGATTTTTTCAATCATATCCAAGCAGCCGCTTGCATCGATATCGCCTTCCGGCTGAATCGCCTCCTGCAGGAAATTCAAATGAACCGCAATCGCGTCCGCGTCAATCATGGACACCAAAGAATTGACACCGTCGGTGCCGTATTCTTTAATCTGCGCCGCGCCGATGTTTCCGTAAACAAAAGCGTTCGGCGCCTTCTCGCGGACGATTTTAAAAGAATCTGTCTGTTTCGGGTCGTCAATGGCCGCTCTTTGGCTGCCGACACCGATTCCGATACCGACTTTTTCAGCAGCTTCTGCAAGTGCCGCATTAATTTTTGTCGTTTCGGGGTGCCCGCCCGTAATGGATGCAATCAAAAAAGGAAAAGATAAATTTTTACCGAAGAAATCAACGGACATGTCGATTTCGTTCATTGAAATCTCGGGAAGGGCGCGATGGACCAATGTCACATCTTCAAAACCGGCGCTCACCTTGCGGGATTCGACATGGCAGCGGGCGCAAAGCTCCAAATGCTCAATTTTTCTGCGTGATGTTTCATGTTCCATTTTTATGCTCCGGATGTCACCCGTAAACCGGGATTAAAATTTTCCAAATTTGAAATTTCCATTTATTAAGACTGATTTGCTTGATTAACCTATTCGGTAATAGTATATAAATAATTCACAAAGAGACGGAATAATTGGCGTTCCTGCATACAAACAGTCAAAAACCGGCCTGTTTAGATGATGTGTGAAATCAGTCTCTGATCATGGTTAAGAGCATTTTAAACTTCTCAACCGCATGAAGCGCATGCGGAATATTAGCCGGCATAATAACCGCCTGCCCTTTTTGAAGCAAAACTGATTTCCCGCCGATCGTGATTTGAGCCCGTCCGTCCAATATTTGAACAACAGCGTCAAACGGTGCTGTGTGTTCGCTCAACCCCTGTCCTTCATCAAAAGAAAATAAGGTGATATTGCCCGAATCATTTTTCAGCACTTGTTTGCTTATAACGCCGCCCGCAGAATACTCGACCATATCGGCCGGATTAAAAATGATACCTTTTCCGAAAACTTCCTCAGTCACACTAAAGACCTTCCGGTTTTAGATATTTGAAAATCACCGAATCAATCATCTTTAGAAATAACCGTTCCGACCGTTTCGCCTTTTAAATAAGCGGCAACATTTCCGGGTGTATTGGCGTTAAAGATACAGGATTCGATGCCCGTTTTTTCCGCAAGGTCCAGAATTTCCGATACCTTTCCGAGCATACCGCCCGTTACGTCCGTCCCGGCAGAGCCGCCGATGTGCTGTTTGACGGAATCAAAGGTTTTCGGCGTGATTTTCGGAATCGTTTGACCGTTGGAATTCAATACGCCGTCCGTTGCCGAGCCGAGACCGACACGCCGGGCGTGCAGAGCCGCAGCCACGTACGGCAGGGATTGATCACCCGACAAAATGCAGGCGCCGCGTTTTGTATCCATGCAGACGTCGCCGTGCAGAACAGGAACTAAATCGTGTTTGAGCATTTCGGCAATCTGGCCGGTGTAAAGAAAAGTCAGACGCCCGTCTTCACATAAGGAAAACGAAAGCGGATTGAGCGGGACTGCCGGAATACCTTCGGCTCTTAAATTTTGAACGATCATTTCATTGAGTTCACGGACGGAATCGTGCGTTTTCAACAGACCCTCTTTGTGGAAACCTTTGTCCAACCCGTACTCTTTGGCATAGACATGCCCGTAAGAACCGGCGCCGTGAACAATCACCAATTTACCGGAAAACCCCGCGATTTCTTTGGCGATCCGCTCCATTTCATCCGCTTTTGCGGATCCGGCGGTTGCGTTTTTATCCGTTACGGCACTGCCGCCGACTTTGAGAACCGTAATACCGGCATTTGAAGTCATGTTTTCCCTGTGAACGATTGATAATTGAATAAAGTGGATTATTTGGATTCAATCCGAACGCCCGCGTTGGATGTCCGGCAAATGAAAGAGTCGCCGCCGGCGCGTTTAATGGCGTGCGCGACGCGTGAAAGATTTTTGTGTTCGCAAAGCGCGATCATACAGCCGCCGCCGCCCGCACCCGTAATCTTAGAGCCGAGGGCGCCCGCTTTGCGGGAAGCGTAAACCAGTTCGGAAAGTTCTTTGGAACCGACGCCGATGGAGTCAAGAAGCCCCTGGTTGATATTCATCAGTTCGCCGACGGTATGAAAATCGCCTTCCTGAATGAAATCAATCCCGGTTTCCGAAATTGTGCTGATGGTATCCATGATCTGCCCGATGACGGCCGGATGCCTTTCCTTAAGCGCCGCGACATTTGACACGATTTTGCGCGTGGATGAAAATTTACCGGTGTTTCCGATAACGATCAGCATATCATAAAATCCGAGTTTCTTACGGTCCGGAATTTGAACCATGCCGCCGAATGTTGAAACAAACGTATCCGTCGGACTGGCGCGTCCCTGAACTTCCGTTTCCACCTGATGTCCCATGTGAGCGATGTCTTCAAGCGACAGATTGGTGTCATAATAAGCATCCAGCGCTTTGATTGTCGCAATCGTGACGGCGGCCGACGATCCGAGGCCTGAGCCGACCGGTATATCGGAGTGGATGTCGATGTTAACGCCCGTGACATCTGTGAATCCTTTGAACTTTTCAACGACATAATAAATATACGGATGTTTGCGCGGATTGAGTTCGATGCTGCCGCCCGGACCTTTCATTTGAACAGTCGGCGCTTCTTCAACGGTGACATGCGCGCGCAGATCAATCGCGCAGGCAATGGCCGTTTTACCGTAAACGACGGCGTGTTCACCGAATAAGAAAATCTTGCCGGGCGCAGAACTTGTAATCATTTGTATAACACCGTAAAAATACCGATTTTAAAAACAGCCAGAATGCTGACTTGAAAGAATAATTGTAACTTAATTTATAAATTCATTCCCCGAATTTCGGAAAAAGAAACAAACGGTTATTCGGGAATTTTTTGGCCCGAAAGCAGTTTGAAAAAACGGAAAATATAGAAATCCCAAAGAATTTCCAAAAAACTCAGAATTCATCTTCGTGCTGTTTAAAAAAATCATAAAAAGTTCTGACGTTCGGAAGCTGTGTCCACGGTTTGACATCCACCGGATTTTCATCCAAATCATAAATCTTCGCGTCCCGGACAGACAGCAAAAAGGGGGAGTGGGTCGCAATTACCAGCTGGCAGCCGTAAAACCGTACAGCATCTTCTAAAAATTCCGCCATTTCAATCTGCTTTTCGACGGATAAACTGTTTTCGGGCTCATCCAGCAGGTAAAGACCGCCTTCCTTGATATGTTCCGTAAAATACCGCAGAGCGCTTTCGCCGTTGGAATACTCCCGGACATTATCAGGCATATTTGCCCGCACGTATTTAGACTGGGTTTTGCTTTTTGCCGAATTGATTTTTTTCAATTGTTCGTAATCTTCCAGAGAATGCATTTGGAATTTCGTGAATTTGTTGTTGATATATTCGTCAAACAAATCTTCCCGTTTAAAATCAATGCCGCCGTTTAATGTTCTTAAATTCAGCATATAATCAAAAACATCATCGCTGGTAATCATACGGCTTTGTTTCGGTGATTCGTCCCCGAATTTAAAACGGCATTTCATCAAATAATCTTCAAAAAAGCTGGAGCGGTTGTAAACCGTTTCTCTGCCGATTCCGATTTTTTTTGCAATTACGTTTAAAGCGGTCGTTTTGCCGGACCCGTTGCCGCCGTATAAAACAGTTACCGGCTCAAAATCAATCCGCCGGAAATTTCTTTTTGATAAGATCTGGAACGGATAAAAACTGTCGTAACAAGTTCTTTGAATATCCATAAAGAACTTGAATTCGTCATCTGCTGTCGGGAATTCAAAACTTTCCAGATATACCATGCCGATTTCTCCAATCGTGTTTTTTAGAATTATTCAAACTGAGAAAGTGTTTTTATGACAACCGAACCTGACTTTTGAGAACGTTTCGGTTCGGATGTTTTCTTTGGTTTACTTTCGGCTTCCATCGCTTTAATAACTTTCTTCATCAAAGTGGAAAACGGGTACTCTTTAAAGTCCTCTTTGGAAACAAACCGGCCGTTTTCCGACAGAGAAGAAAATTCCGCTTCATTTTCCGCCGCCGGTCCGACTTTTGTTCTGTAAATCTCAAGTGTCAGATTGATATGCGTGAAAATATGTTTGACGCTTTTTCCGGTATCCGACCAATCCGTTTTTTCAAACGGAAACGGAATCTTATGAATTTGGTCACTGCCGCCTTCAACCGCCGTCCATGGAAATTCCGTCAATCCGTGAAGCAGTCCTTTTTCCGTCCGCTTTTGAATAAAAACGTCACCGATTTCATTTTCGATCCAAAATAATTTGCCGGATTTACTGATTTTTGAGAGCTTTTCAATTTTCGGGATTTCATCTATCAGCCCGAGGGCACGCGCGGCACAGTCTGCTTCAAACGGGCATCCGATGCAGAGCGGATTTTTCGGTGTGCAGACGGTCGCCCCGAGATCCATAATCGCGGATGTATAATCGGCAGCGCGTTTTTCAGACATTAAATCCTGCGCTTTCTTTTGAATATCGGGCAAACTGACGGCCGTGCTCTCCCTGATACCGTAAAGGCGGGAGATGACGCGGATGACATTTCCGTCGACTACAGCTTCCCGTTTATCAAACGCCAGCGATGAAATACTGGCCGCCGTGTACGGGCCGATTCCGGGAAGTTTCAGCAGCTCGTGATAAGTTTCGGGAAATCTGCCGCCGTAATGTTCGGTCAAATATCTGGCGCATTCGTGGAGTTTTCGGGCGCGTGTGTAATACCCGAGCCCCTGCCACATCATCAGAACATCTTCGATATCGGCTTCTGCAAGCGATTGAATATCCGGAAACTTATCCGTGAAGCGGTAAAAATAAGGAATGACGGTTTTCACCGTCGTCTGCTGAAGCATGATTTCGGACACCCAAACTGTATACGGATTCGGGTGGGCGCCGCGGACCCGCCACGGCAGGTCGCGTCCGTTTCGGTCGTACCAGTCCAAAAGCGCAGAAGACAGGGCTGTCCTTTTGTCGGCTTCAGACGAATTGTTTTTTTCAATAGAAGGGGTCTTCATAATATCTTTCAAATAATTTCGGGCAAATCGCTTCCAATGTTTTCGGGTCGTCTTCGTCCCAGGTCAATTCAATTTCCAGAATGGAGAAATCGTCTTCGAAGGTTTCCAAAACATCATAAAAGTCGTCTTTACCTGTTGCTTCTTCATAAGCATCCAACGTTGCATACAGTATTTCCTCGTTTTCGGGAAAATCCGACTCGTCCGTTTCACTGAAAACATCAATCAATGAATCGGGATTTTCAAGCGCATTTTCAAAAACGTCACGACCTTTCGAAATCAGCCAGGCGCGGAAATAATCGAATCCGTCATCGGAACATCCGCCGCAGACGATGTATGCCGCCGCCCATAAATCGGAATTGTAAGACTTTTCCAGATACTTATCCAGCCGGTAATCAAAGCCGAAAATATCGTCAACCGTCATTGCGGAAAGCTGTTCGACCAAATTGTCCAATTGATCCTGCGGGTCGTCCGCTTTTGAAAGGTTAATGATTTCCCAGAATTTATCTTCATTCATTAAATTTTCACGTGAACCGCGCGTCGGTTTTTCGGAAGACATTTTATTTCACCGTTTTGAATTACTGTTCGACCGCGCCGACGGCATCTTTGATTTCGGTATCGCTGGCTTCCAGAACCTTTTGGAAATCCGCGTCATTCACCAAAGAGGCGTAGTCTAAATCCTCTTTCGCCCATTCGCGGACTTCGGGGTTGGCATTGATCGCCTTTCGGAGATACTTCAAACTTTCCTGCTTTTGCCCGACAATTGCGAAAATACCGCCGATTCTGAACCAAGAGTCCGGCAGATCGGGAATGAGTTTAATGGTGTTGCTGAATGCTTCTTTGGCGTCTTCAGTCTTTCCGGTCCTTAACAGCAGATGGGCTTTGTCATACCAGGCTTCTTTGCTGCTCGGATCGATCTGAATGACGGCGTCAAAAGCGGTGATTGCCTCATCATACCGTTCCAGCTGCACCAAAGCAAGTGCTTTGTTGTAAGCGGCACTGAAATTGTTTTTATCGTTTTCAAGAATTTTGTCATACACTTTGACAGCTTCTTCATATTCTTTCAATTGAAGAAGCGCTGTCGCTTTGTTGTAAACGGCATCGATGTTCTCACTGTCGGCTTCAATGGCCTTGTTGTAACTGTCAACGGCCTCACTGTATAAGCCGAGTTCGGACTGAATCACACCTTTGTTATAATAAGCGTCGCTGTCTTTGGGATTGAATTTCACGGCGGTGTCGTAAGCGTCCATCGCTTCATAGAAGCGGCTGAGACCGTGAAGAGTTAATGCCTTGTTGTACCAGACGTCCCCGTTTTCGGGCTCTTCGGCAAGGATACTGTCGTAATATTCAAGTGCCTTCTCACGCTCAGCCAGCTGATGAAGCAAAATGCCGCGGTCGGAGCCCGTGCCCTCATCGTCTGCCGGAACCTGTTCGGCACCGTCACAGCCGCTGCAGCCGGCACAGCCCGATTCATCCGCTGAGAAATCTTCTTCCGTCTTTTGATATTCCGAATTTTCATTATCTGCCATTTTATTCCTCTGAACTCTCATTAAAAATAATTGACTTTTGATTCAAAGAACAAATGCAACCTTTTAACCTTTTTCCCTGAAAGGATTCATCTTTCAGGCGGATTCAATTTTGAAATATGACGATAAATTTAAAGACAAGTTTACTTATTTGTTCACTATTTGCAGTTATTTAATTTTACTTAATCCTCAGGAAAGAAATTCATGTTTATTGTAATGTCTCTCGGCGGTTCGATTTTGGCAGGCGATTTAGATGCGGCCCGTTTTAAAGCATATGCGGAAACAATTCAAAAAATTGCGGAAAAACACAAACTTCTTCTCGTCGTCGGCGGCGGCGTTTTCGCCCGGCGGTATATTGAGACAGCCCGCGCCGCCGGCGCGGATGAAGTGACCTGTGACTTTATCGGAATTGACGTGACGCGCATCAATGCCAAACTCCTGATTTCGGCGCTGGGTAAATCCGCATACCCTGAAGTCCCAACCGATTATAATGAAGCCGCCGTCGCCGCCGAATCCGGAAAAATTGTCGTGATGGGCGGCGTCCTTCCGGGACAGACAACAGATGCGGTTTCTGCGGCGCTTTCGGAATATCTCGGCGCGGATCTTTTCCTGATTCCGACTTCCGTTGACGGGATTTATTCCGCCGACCCGAATACCGACCCGAACGCCGTGAAATTCAAAACCATGACAAGCGCCGAACTTGTTAAAATATCGGGTGAAACGTCTTTGAAAGCCGGTTCCAAATCCCCGATTGACCCGATCGCCTGTAAACTGATTGAAAGAGGCGGCATAAGAACAATTGTCCTGGACGGCAGAAACCCCGAAACCCTTATAAAAATTATCGAAGGCGAAGAAAAAGGACCTCAGAAAGAATGCAGCGGAACGATTATCACGCCTTAATTCGGCCCCTTTTTTAAAAAACGGTTTCATAAATTATTTCCCGTATTCGCTGTTTTTATATTCTATAAAATATTCCATTTTATTTTATCTTAATTTTACACTACGGTGACTTGAATGACAAAAACAAAAATCATCACGCTCATGTGCTGTCTGCCGGATTTGGCAAGTGTCAACATCAAAGACCGTCTTTTAGAGATGGAATCATGGACAAAAAGAGAAACGCCGCCGGTTGAAAAAATGAAAGAGGCTTTGAACAAATACCCGCTTTCAACTTCTGTTTTATACGCGGAAGACAAAGGAAAAGAACTCTCCAACTTATTCACCGGCGTTTATGAACTGGAGAAGGGAAATGTTCTTTTCCGAATGATTGACATTGACGGCCGGACAATTTTTCAGGATTTTTTGGACAAAAGGCTTGAATTTTTAGGCTACGAAAGTGATTTGATTGTCTTTCTGTCCAAACACAAAAGTCAAAGCGAAACAAAAGCACTTACAGCACACGTGTCCGGCAATTACGCCGAGGCGGATTACGGCGGCTTTCCGCAGTCCCTGCCGGTTCCAGCACCGCTTGAGATGAAGAAACTGCTTCTGGTGATGGACAGGCTGAACAACGAAACGGGACTCGGTTATGACGTGACTTTTGAAGTGACGCACCACGGTCCCACGGAATTAAAAACGCCCTCATTGTTCGTTGAAATCGGCAGCACGGAAAAAGAGTGGATTGATCCCGCACCCGGAGCCGTGGTTGCGGAGGCGGTTCTGTCGCTTGCGGTGCCCGATGATACCGGTGCTGCGGATGAAAGAATGTCCCGGGAAGCAAAGCTTCTGGAAGGGAATACCGTGACCGTTGCTTTCGGCGGCGGCCATTACGGGGACCGGCAAACCGTCAGTTTGTTCAGAACAAAACTTGCATACGGGCATATGTTTCCGAAATACCAGCTGGAAACAATTACCGAAGAAGTGATTTTAAAAGCGTTTGAGAGGACGGGGGCAGAATTGGCTTTCTTTGATAAAAAATCTATGCGCGGTCCCGACCGCCGCCGTGTCACGGAAATTTTGGAAAGAAACAAAATTCCGATCATCAATGACAAAGATTCGGTCGCTGAATACGGCGTCGGTTTTAATTTGAGAGAAAAGGAAAACGAAAATGAAGACGACTGATCCTTTTCTTTTTTTCTTTTATTTTTTGAGCAACCTGCGTTTTTTGAAAATATAACAGATTATATTTTGGGAGCGGGAAATACACCACGAAACATATATAATATTTTAAATATTATTTTAAAGTACATTTAATTCACTTTTGATTTTGAAATAAAAAATGAATTGGATGGAAGAAATCAAAAACATTAAACTCACTATTATTTGGAGGAAAACGTATGAGAGAACCGGTTGTCTCCGGACTTTTTTACAGTCCCGATAAAGACGGATTAAGCAAAGAATTGGATCATTTATCTTCAGAAGCAAAAGGCAAAACGGCATACTCCGAGAAAATAATCGGCGTGATCAGCCCGCATGCAGGATATCTGTTTTCCGGAAAAACAGCTGCTGCAGCAATTGATTCAATCATGGAGGCGGACACATACATTATTATCGGCTCCAATCACACCGGGCTCGGCGAATCCCTTGCATTTTCAATGGACACGTGGAAAACACCGATGGGGGAAGTTGAGACCGACAAATATCTCGGACGCAATTTCGACGGGACGTGGATCGTCCATGATGAAGAAGCCCACTCCAGAGAACATTCCGTTGAAGTCATCGTTCCGTTTCTGCAGCGTAAAATGAGAGACAAGCCCTTCAAGATCTTCCCGATTGTCATGGGAGACCAGAATAAAGCCGCAGCAGAAGCAATTGCAAATATTCTGATTCCGATTATGAAAGAAGAAGTCTATGTCAAAAAAGACAATTACGAGGAAAAATTAAAAATCGCGGTCATTGCGTCCAGTGATTTTTCCCATTATGTTCCCGAAGAATTTGCCAAAGAACATGACATGTCGATTATCAACCGAATCAACGCTTTGGATGTGGACGAATTTTACGATTTCATTGAAAAATATGATGCGACGATCTGCGGTTACGGCCCGATTGCCGTTTTAATGATGATTGCAAAAGCAGTCGGTGCAAAACCCGCGCTTTTGGAATACAGAACCAGCAATGAAGAAAGAGAAGCCCGTGAAGCCGAAGTTGTCGGTTATGCGGCAATGACTTTTACAAAACAGTAAATGTCAGAATTTCTGACATTCTTTTTTATATTTTTTGAAGCCTTTCGGTGATTTCAGTCACAAGCTCTTCAATTGTTTTATGATCGCCTGTGACGGTAATATCGGCGTATTTTTCATAAAGCGGACGGCGTTCTTCGTAAAGATTTTCCAAACTCTGCCCTTCTTTTAAGGCAATGCCGCGCGTTGAGATATTTTGAATCCGGCGCATGATTTCGGGGAAAGAAACATCCAGAAAAATAACGGTTCCCGTTTCTTTCAGATGCACCATTGATTTTTCACCGTAAACAACGCTGCCGCCGGTTGAAATCACGCACCCGGAAGCCTGAAGATTGGAAATAACTTTCTCTTCGATGTCAACAAATCCTGCAAAACCGGCGGAATCCGCGATCTCCTGCAGAAGCATACCTTCCTGCTGCTGAATCAAAAGATCGGTATCTAAAAAAGAAAGCCCGAGAGACTTTGCAAGTAACACGCCCGACGTACTTTTACCCGAGCCGGGCATGCCGATGAGAACAATGTTTTCTTTTCCGGAAGAGTCAAAAAGCGTCATGATTTTTCAACAACGGATAAAAGGATTTTTTGATTAATAAATTTTTCCGAATGAAGAGACCTATTGAGAATATATATTCTACGAAAATAAGATTTATAATATATCCGAGAATTCTCCATTCATTCTTCTTAATAAAAAACGAATTAATATTCGAAATTTGATACACGGAGAAAACAATGGATATACTACTTGGTGTTGCGCTGATACTGGCCGGTTTTTACATGGCCTGGAATATCGGTGCCAACGACCTCGCAAATGCAATGGGAACCTCGGTCGGTTCAAAAGCGCTTACGATAAAACAAGTTATCGTATTGGCGGCCGTTTTCGAGCTTGCCGGCGCACTTTTATTCGGGGGAAATGTCACCGGAACAATTGCGAAAGGCATCGTTCCGCTGGACAAAATTATTGAAATCAGCCCCATGATTGTTACGGTCGGTATGCTGGCCGCAATTTTGGCAGCCGCCTTTTGGATTACATTGGCGACATTTTACAACCTGCCTGTTTCTACAACGCACTCAATTGTCGGATCCGTCTTAGGTTTCGGCGTCATTTGTGTCTTTTACGGTTATATTGCTTTTTCAGATATTCATTGGTCGGTTCTGATCAGTATTGTCGCAAGCTGGTTCCTCTCACCTTTGATCGGTGCTGTTTTAGCTTATCTTATTTTCTACGTTGTCCGGAAAAAATTCCTCGTAAATTCGGAAAATGTACCGGGCATCGAAAAGAAATTCATTTGGCTCCAGGTCGCAACGGCCTGTTTTATCGCATTCGCGCACGGGTCGAATGATGTGGCCAATGCCATCGGACCGCTTTACGCTGTTTTTGAAATGTACGGTTATAACGGATTCGGGCCTTTAACGCTCAGCCAGGTTTTGCTTCTTCTCGGTGCAATCGGCATTGTTCTCGGTTTATCCACTTGGGGTTATAAAGTCATTGACACGGTCGGCAACAAAATCACAGAACTGACGCCGACAAGGGGTTTTTCCGCACAGTTTGCCACTGCTTCCGTCGTTCTCGCGCACAGTTTTGTCGGCCTGCCGATTTCTACCACACATACACTTGTCGGCGCCGTCATCGGCGTCGGTCTTGCAGGCGGTCTGTCCGGCGTGAATTTTAAAGTGATTAAAAATATCGTCAGCTCCTGGTTCATTACCGTCCCTGTTGCCGCGATAACATGTATGATTATTTTCTTCCCCCTGGCCTGGTTCTTCCTTTAAACTGAAGCGGGGAAGATTTTTTATTTTTTGATTGGAGAAATAGAATGGACATTATATTATTAGCAGCATTAGCTTTAGCCGGATTTTATATGGCGTGGAATATCGGCGCAAACGATTTATCAAACGCTATGGGAACTTCTGTCGGTTCCAAAGCTTTGACCCTGAAACAAGTAATCATTCTGGCAGCTGTTTTTGAATTTGCCGGTGCGCTGATGTTCGGAGGCAATGTCACGGGAACGATTGCAAAAGGCATTGTACCGATTGACAAAATTGCTGCCGTCAGCCCGACCGCCGTTGCCGTCGGAATGCTGGCAGCAATATTGGCCGCCGCATTTTGGATCACCTGCGCTACTTTTTATAAACTGCCCGTTTCAACAACACACTCAATCGTCGGGGCTGTTGCAGGATTCGGTATAATCAGCGTTTATTTCGGATACATCAGCGCTTCCGACGTCGAATGGATGCAGCTTCTCAGCATTGCCGGCAGCTGGATATTATCACCTGTTCTCGGCGCGCTGGTGGCATATATTGTATTTTACATCGTCCGGAGGATTTTCCTTACAAAAGCGGAAAAAGTCCCCGAGACCGAAAAAAGATTCATTTGGCTTCAAATCGCAACTGCCTGTTTAATGGCATTTGCTCACGGTTCAAATGATGTATCAAATGCGATCGGACCGTTATATGCCGTTTTTGAGATGTACGGTTATACGGAATTCGGACCCCTCGGCCTGACTACGGTTCTGCTGCTCCTCGGCGGCGTCGGAATTGTCATCGGTTTGGCGACATGGGGTTACAAAGTGATTGATACTGTCGGTACCAAAATTACCGAGTTGACGCCGACACGCGGATTTTCCGCAGAATTTGCCACGGCATCCATTGTTCTCGGAAACAGTTTTATCGGTCTTCCCGTTTCGACCACACATACTTTGATCGGGTCGATTATCGGCGTCGGCCTTGCCGGCGGAATTTCGGGCGTCAATTTGAAAGTGATTAAAAATATCGTAAAAACATGGTTTATTACGGTACCGGTTGCGGCAGTGACATCCATTGTCATATATATCCCGCTTTCATGGATATTCATATGATTATATGAAAATGATAATTTTCGATGACAAATGTATAAAAAATGAAAAAGATATTATAGCTAAATGAGAGATTGAAGATAAAGTAAGAAAGGTGAGGAAAATGCCGCACAGATACATGAGATCTATTTTAAACATATTCGTGGACTCCCCGATGGATGCATTGGAAGACCACTCTAAAAAAGTCGTTGAAACCGTCGACAGGCTTTCCGAAATGTTGGACCAATATCTGGAAGGAAACTGCAGCGGAACCGAAGAACTGCGCCAAATCATCGATGATTTGGAACATGACGCCGACAAAATGAAACAGCAGTTTCAAATGATTTTGCCGAACTCCGTTGTGATTCAGTTGGACACCAATGACCTTTTGGATTTTTTAAAAGCCCAGGACGGAATCGCCAATATCGCCCAGAATGCCGCGCATTGGATGACCCTTCGCCCCTCAGCCGACATCCCTCAGGATGTAAAGGATGAACTCTGCGACTTGATGAAAATGTCAATGAAATGTATCCGCGGCTATGAAAAAGTTATGAAAGACCTTGAAAAAGTGGAAGCCACTTCATACAGCAAAGTTGAAATTCAAAAATTGGTGGAACAGATTCCCGAAATTGAAAAACAGGAGTATGAGGTTGATATGTTTGAAATCAGAGTGTTGAAAACCCTTTTCGAACATGAGAACGAAATCGGCGGCGCCGGCGTTTACCACGTTGTCCGCCTCATTGACAACATCGGCGACATTGCGGATCAAACCGCGCACTCTGTTGATATTCTGAGAAAAATCCTGATTAAGAAAACGTAAATTTAAAAAAATTAAAAACGAATCAAAGTCCGGATTCCCGGACTTCTTTTTTATTTAAAATAAAATTAAGCAGCTGCAAGCAGCGGTGTGCTGCCGCCTTTTTGTTTCTTCGGATTGATCTGGTTTTTGTCAATGCTGATGTAAAGCGCATGATTCAGCACGAAAAGCATGGACAGGACCAATGAAACCGGCGAAGAGAACAAACATCCGGCTGTCAGGCAAACAATGGCCAACAGGAACAGCATAAACGTAAATCCGGTTGAAGAAGCGAATCTGAGGTTCAGCAAACTGCCGTGCCCGACAACGGATTTTTTCAGATCGGACGACATTTTAACATGATAAGCGAGCAGAACGGCACCGATCAACGGTGTCAGATAAATAAAGATTTCCGGCACGGAGCTCAAATACCATAGGAGAGCGTAGGCCATAATAATATAAAATCCGAGAAAAGCATTGATGCCTTCCAAAACTTTAAACTTGGACATCAAAGTCTCCCGAAAGAGTTTTTTCATTACCATTTTTAATCACAACTTTTCAGGCCTACGGCGGCCTGTTATAACAATAATAACTGTAAAATCAACAGAACTTTGCAGACACTGTTTGATTTCAAAACATTGAAGTCCGAACAAGTATAAAAATGTATATTTTACATAGAGGAAAATATAATATTTAGAAAATTAAATTCCGGAATAAAAGAATCGAATAACCGTGAAAACAGAATTAAAAAATGAGTAAAAAGAAATGAAAAAGAATGAGAAAAGTAAAAGAATTAATTTTCGAGAACAATCTCGATATTAATGTCTTTGGGCACTTGAATTCTCATCAATTGGCGAAGGGCGCGTTCATCGGCAGCGAGGTCGATGAGTCTTTTGTGGACGCGCATTTCCCAGTGGTCCCATGTTGCAGTACCGTCACCGCTCGGGCTTTTTCTTGTCGGAACAACCAATTTTTTGGTCGGGAGCGGAACAGGGCCTGAAATACTGACACCGGTTCTTTCGGCAATTGCCTTGACTTGGTTGCAAACACTGTCAAGGTCTGTCGGGCTGATCCCCGATAATCTGATTCTTGCTTTTTGCATGGCTTGACTCTCCTAAAAAAAAGGAAATCAGGAAGAAAGATTACTCTTTCTTCTTAACGCTGAGACAAACGCCTGCTGCAATGGTCATACCCATATCACGGATAGCGAATCTTCCGAGCTGCGGGATTTCTTTTGCGGGTTCAAGAACCATCGGCTTCATGGGTTTGAAGGTAACGATTGCTGCGTCACCTGCTTTGATGAAGGGCGGGTTTTCTTCCTTGGGCTGGCCGGTCTTCGGGTCGAGTTTTTTGTCGATGGACATAAACATACATGCGACCTGAGCGGTGTGGCTGTGGAAGACAGGGGTGTATCCGACTGTGATTGCGGACGGGTGTTGGAGAACGACAATCTGGCCGGTGAATTCATCGGCGACTGTGGGTGCTTTGTCACCTGTCGGACCGCAAACGTCTCCTCTTCTGACATCGTTCTTGCCGATACCGCGGACGGACCAGCCGATGTTGTCGCCCGGAACTGCCTGCGGGATTTCTTCGTGGTGCATTTCGATGGACTTAACTTCACCGGATGCGCCGGAGGGCATAAAGCAGACGGCATCGCCTTTCTTCATGACACCTGTTTCAACACGGCCGACCGGAACAGTACCGATACCGGAGATGGTGTATGCATCTTCGACGGGGATTCTTAACGGAAGTGATGTGGGCTTCTCGGGTTCTTTCAGGTTGTTGAGTGCCTGAATGATAGTCGGACCTTTGTACCACGGAGTGTTCGGGCTTGCGTCCTTAATGTTGTCGCCTTCGAATGCGGAGGTCGGGATGAACGGAATCTCATCGGGTTTGAAACCGATCATTTTCAAGATACCGGAAACCTGTTCGATAACTTCTTTGTATCTGGCTTCATCGTATTTGACTGCGTCCATTTTGTTGATGGCGACAATCAACTGGTTGATGCCGAGTGTCTTGGAAAGGAAGATGTGTTCCTTTGTCTGGGCCATAACACCGTCAGGTGCTGCGACGACGAGAACTGCTGCGTCTGCCTGAGAGGCGCCGGTAATCATGTTCTTAACGAAGTCTCTGTGACCCGGGCAGTCCACGACTGTAAAGTAGTATTTTTCTGTGTCGAATCTCTTGTGAGCGATGTCGATGGTAATACCTCTCTCTCTTTCTTCTTTGAGGGAGTCCATAACCCATGCGAATGCGAAGGATTCTTTACCTTTCAATTTTGCTTCTTCTTTGAATTTTTCGATGACGTGGGGCGGAACTGCTCCGGTCTCGAACATTAATCTGCCGACGAACGTGGACTTACCGTGGTCAATGTGACCGATGACGGCTAAGTTCATGTGGGGTTTCTCTGCTGCCATATTATTTACTCCTGATTTGTTTAAATATATTGGATTAGTGTTTTAAAATCATCTTTGATGATCGTGAAAATCGGTGCCACCGAAAGTGATAAGTGATAAACGGCTGTGAAAAATACATAAAGATTTTCCGATTACTGAATAACATTTCAATATTAAACCGTTTCGCCAATTGTCTCTGAACGATGGGCATTGCGAAGTAGACTCTAATAAACACACTTCTATATAAAAAGATATGGTCACCGACGGATGAAGGCGACCTTCAGTTTATATACGTATTTATTATTCGACCCGGCAATTTAACCGATTTTCTCAAGTTGATATCATTAACATTACATTTCCAAGAAGTCTGATGCTTTCGGAAGTTCTTTCTTCAAGCCTTTTCTCTCCCTGATCTTGGCAACGACTTCGACTGCGAGGTTGCTCGGAACAGTTTCAAAGCCGCCGAATTCGGTACTCCACATTGCACGGCCTTCTGTTGCGGAACGGATGTCGCCTGCAAATCCGAAAAGCTCGGCAACGGGTGCGCGGGACTCGATGATTGTCAAGTCGCCTTCACTCTGCATATCAATAATACTGCCGCGTCTTCCCTGAATTTCTTTTGTCGCGCCGCCCATGTTGTTCTGGGGCACCTGGATGAAGACTTTCTGGTACGGTTCAAGCAATGAATCTTCGGCCATGAGCATAGCCGCTTGGATTGCCTGGCGGGATGCCGGAATGACCTGTGCCGGACCTCTGTGAATCGCGTCTTCGTGAAGTTTTGCGTCGCGGAGGACAACTTTGACGTGAGAGACAGGTTCTCTTGCGAGCGGGCCGGCCTTCATGACTTCTTCAAACCCGTCCAAAACCAATTCCATGGTTTCGTTGAGGTACTGAATACCTTTTGTCATGTCAAGGTAGATGTTGTTGCCGTAAATTGCAGCGATGCTTTTGGCTTCATCTTTGTCCATACCGGCCGCCATCAGCTTTTCTCTTCTTTCGAGTTCTTCCATTCTCATGGAAATCTCGCCTTCGCGGATCAAAGCGACAATGGCATCGTCGAGCGGTTCGACATCAATGTAGAAGCGGTTGTGTCTGTTGGGGGATTTACCTTCAACGTTTTCAACTTTCTTTTTGATGGTTTCACGGTAAACGACAATCGGCGGGTTGGTAATAATTTCAACACCTTTGTCGCGCTCGATTCTGTGCGCAATGACTTCAAGGTGGAGCTCACCCATACCGGCCATCAAGTGCTCGCCGGTTTCTTCGTTCAAAGTGATCTGAAGCGTCGGGTCTTCTTTGGCGACCTGTCTGAGAACTTCAACCAACTTCGGAAGGTCCTTTGTGTGCTTAGCTTCAACTGAAACGGTGATAACCGGTTCACTGACGTGTCTGATGCTTTCAAAGGGCGTCATACCGTCAAGTGTTGTGATCGTGGAACCGACAATCGCTTCTTTCAAACCTGTAACGGCTGCGATGTTGCCTGCGGGAATGTTTTCCACTTCAAGTCTTTCCGGACCCATGAAAATACTGACCTGCTGGATTCTGCTTTTCTTGGCGGAACCGGAGGTGTAAACTTCCAAACCGCGGGTGAGTGTACCGCTGAAAAGTCTGCCTGTTGCGACTTCACCGGCGTGCGGGTCCATTGAAATGTCTGTAACCATGAATGCGAGATCGCCTTTCGGGTCAGCCTTATTCATGGAAACACCGATCGGGGAATCCTTGTCGCCGTGCCAAATGGCTTTAACTCTTTCCTGCTGAGCGGTGAGCGGGTTGGGCAAGTGGCCGATAACCATGTCGTTCAAGGTTTCGTGAAGCGGGCATTTCTGCGCCAATGTCTTCATGTCACCGTTTGTACAGAAATCATAAACATCATTGAATGAAATTTTTGTTTTCTGCATCATCGGAACGCTGATAGCCCAGTTGTAGAGAGCGGAACCGAATGCGACACTGCCGTTTGCAGCGTCGACGCGCCAGCCTGCTTTGTATCTCTCGGGGTTCATGTTCTTGATGAGTTTGTTCACGTGGTCAATGAGTTTGCCGAGGCGGACCTGCATTTCCTGCGGGTCGACCTGAAGTTCATTGATCAGACGGTCGACTTTGTTGATGAACAAAACCGGGCGGACATGTTCACGGAGAGCCTGTCTGAGAACGGTTTCGGTCTGAGGCATTGTTCCTTCGACCGCATCAACGACGACGACAGCGCCGTCAACGGCACGCATGGCACGTGTCACGTCACCGCCGAAGTCAACGTGACCCGGGGTGTCGATAAGGTTAATGAGGTATTCTTTTCCGTCGTAGGAGTGAACCATTGAAACGTTGGAAGCGTCGATGGTGATACCGCGTGCCTGTTCTTCTTCGTCGGAGTCCATGAATAACTGTTTACCGGCGAGTTCTGAGGAGATCATTCCGGCACCGCTGAGCAAGTTGTCGGAAAGTGTTGTTTTACCGTGGTCGATGTGAGCGACAATACCGATGTTACGAATCATTTCGGGGTTGCCCATGAGAGCGGTCACGCGCTCGACCATTTGTTTTCTTTTTCCCATAATCCTGACCTTTGATTTGTATTATATATGAATAGAAGTCGGCTTTTTCCGTCACCCCAAAAAGCCTAAAAGGGGAAGCATAAAGCTTAACGGGCTGCTTTTGCAACACGCTCTTTGGCATCCTTTCTGCTGATGGAGAATGCTTTGGAGTCAGCGTTGGAAGCTGCGATGAGCTCGGTAGCGAGACAGTCGGCGACAGAACGCTTGGATTTGAAAGCGGCCTGATGCGTACCGATGCAGATGTAGCGAAGAGCTGAGTCAACGCGTCTCTGAGGAGCGGTATCAACAGCTTTCGGAACGGAGATGCCGCCGTACTTCAAACGGACGACTTCTTCTCTCGGGCCTGCGTTTGCGATTGCGTCAACCAAAACCTGAACAGGATTCTTGCCGGTTTTCTTGTTGATTGTATCAAAAGCTTCATCAACAGTTCTCATGGCCACCTGCTTTTTACCGGTGTTGGTTTCAGATCTCATCAGGTTGTTGACGAGACGTTCAACGATTGAGATTTCGGATTTGTTGAACTGCTGTCTGGCGTGCTTACCGCTGGAGTGGGGCACGGTCACCGCTTTCAAACAAACGTATCTTTTAATTCCGGGATCGGTCACTTCAACTTCAGAGAGATCCCATTTGCCGAACATTTTAGGCTCCATATATCTCATCTCCTCGGTTTTTCCATTCTTCCGATAACCATTTGCTGGAGCGGAACGTTGTTCACTGCGATCACTTTGAAACGGACGCCGGGAATATCACCCATTGCACCACCCATGCGGCCGCCGATTCTTTCAACCGTCACTTCGTCGTGTTCATCGATGAAGTTGATGGCGCCGTCTCCGGGGCAGAATGCCGATACTTGTCTTCCGTTCTTGATGAGCTGAATACGGACACATTTACGGATAGCAGAGTTGGGCTGCTTAGCTTCGACACCGATCTTTTCAAGAACAATGCCGCGGCCCTGGGGAGATCCTCCCAACGGGTCAGCCTTCACGTTCAAACCGAGCATGCGTCTGTTGTATTCGTGGTCTTTCCATCTGGCCTTCAATCTTTGTTTCTTTAAGATTTGGCCTGCATAGTTTCCATTTGTCATAGTTTAGTCTCCGATTAATTAATGAGTGATAAACCTTGATTGATGAGGATTATTTAAGAATCACATCGTCGATATTGTGGTGCCTTTGCGCCAGCAATTTGACTTTTGCGATGTTTTTGCCGTTCTTTCCGATTGCGAGTCCCTTATCTTTTGCGGCGACTTCAACTTCAGCCACTTTCTTGTCATTGACTTCCTTGAAAGTGACATTTTTAATTGTAATCACGGAGCCGAAAATGTTTTTGATAAAGGTTGCCGGATCGTCGGAATACTCCACGAGTTCGATGGGCTTATCAATTGCTTTTTTGGCGCGGTTGATATTTTCGCCGCCTTTTCCGATTGCAAGGCCCATTTCGCCTTGTTGGATGACATTGATAATTCGGTCACTTTCCACAATACAATCGAGAACTTTGGCACTTGTGATGTCTTCAAAGCGTGCGATGTACTGCATTTCTTCAAAAGTGATTTTGATGCCGCTCATGGAAAATCCTCTTAATAATCATAAAATTCAGGCATCGGCCAGTGACAAAATGTCAGATTCGCCGGCATCTAAAATTGCCATTGCGGCGATGATGAAGGGTTTACCGCAGACCGGTCCGAGTTCTCTGCTTGTTCCGTCGTAAACGTAGACCGGAACTTTGGACGATTCAATTTGCTTTTTGGTATCTTCCGGACAATTCTTGGCCAAGATGATGATCTTCGCGTCGCCGGAAGCCGAAAGCTCAATCGCTTTTTTGGAGCCGATGACGACTTTACCGGTCTTCACGGCTTTGATCAATGCTTTATCGATATTGATATCCATTTTCTGTACCTCAAATCCTTGAGTGGCTTTACAAAATTGCGAAACAGAACGGCATCTCGAATAAACAGACTGCCGTCTCTATAAAAAAGTCACTGACAGGGTCATAGACTTTACAAACCCGAGGTTTGTTTCTCCCCGATTTTGCCAATCACGCATATTGCACATTATTTCCTGAGAAAAATTGTACAGGCAATATACGCTTTCTGAAAAACATATTCAGAAACGGCGCAAAACCGGTTCACAATCTATAAAGAATACCGCAAAGATACCGTTTTTGTATATAAAGGTTTTTAAAAACGGCGGTTATCAAGCGGGCAAATTCAAAAAGATGGATAAATAAGAACATATAATGGAATGGATTTTACAATTGCAGAACAATCGTAAAATTTAAGAGTTATCGATGCATATATAAAACCGTTGATATGTGTGTCAGAAATGCGCATCCGCCTCATGAAAACAGTCACCGGTTCAACCACCGATAATAATGAACCTATAAAAACGAATAAAAGGACGTGCTTAAATGGGGAACACACATATTAACAGTTTTATTTTGCATTACCGACAGAATGTCATCGGAACAAAAAACGGACAATAAAAAAAGAAGAACTGAAAATTTCAGTTCACACCTGTTTTAAAAGAGAAGGTTAAAATCAGTTTTTAAATTCCGTGTAGCCGCATTTGCCGCATGCGTTTCTGTTCTTGTGTTCGGACAAGAAAACGCCGGGGCCGCATTTCGGACAGAATTTGTTGACACGAGTAACTTTGTCGCCTTCGACTTTATAATAATCTTTCACTGCCATGTCACTCACTCCGCTGCTTCTTCTGCCGGTTCTGCTTCTTCAGCTGCAGGTTCTTCTGCGGCTTCCTCGACAACAGGTTCTTCAGGCATTGTATTTCTTTTAAGAACGTGTTCGGGCTCGATCTGCTTCATGCGGTCTTCGGATGCGTAAAGTTTTGCATATCCTTTAGCGAGTTGGTGACCGTATTCAGATTCCATTTTCTGAACGAGAAGTAAATTGACATCTGTGTTCAAAAGAGCGGCGAGTTTTTTTCTGACATCTGCACGTGACGGAGTCGGACCTTCATATTCAACTGTGAAATCCAGTTCTTTCCGATTTAATAATTTATTATCTAAGTCTTTAACGATTTTAATTTCCATAATTATGCCTCCGAGTATCAATTCAAGATTGACTGCCGGATATAACGGGTCAAAAAGAACGTTATGGCTTATTAATCTTTGGATAAAGAAAACGGCATCGACAATGAATTCGGAAAAGACAATCCCGACCGAATCTGTTTTCATGGAAATATGAGAGAAATACACTCTTTTCTGTATATTGTTACATCCCTTCTTTTAATACTTTTTTCAAATTCTATAATGTGTTCTCATGAAACAGCATGAGTCAAAACAAAAAATGAAACAGACTTCAAAGAATTAAAAAAACGGCTCAACCTTAATCAGAATTATTAAAAGAGGGAGGAAAATTATGAAAAAAAATAAAACCGTATATACCGCCGGAATTCTTCTGGCAGCCTTGCTGATGATTTCATCCGCTCCGATGAGTGCGGCAGCAGCACCGTTTTTAGAATTGACACTGATCGAACAGACCCCTTATCCCGCACAGCCGGGGCAGCAAGTCCGGTTCTGGATCCAAGCGGAAAATATGGGCGGCGGAACGCTTAACAACGTGACGATTCAAGTTGTTGCGGCATCGCCGTTTTCCGCCGGCTCGGGCGAAGCAACCAAAACATTCAATTCAATTTATTCCGGCTCAAAAGTATTCCATGAATATGTCATGTATGTTGACAGCGATGCGCCGAGCGGTACGCGGGATTTGACTGTCCGGTATAAGGCAAACAACAGCAGTATATGGCATGAAACAAAATTCAAAGTCAACATCGGCGGGATTATTGACACAGACAGCCGCGGAACATTGATTATTGAAAATGTTACAAGCAGCCCGGAAGTATTTATGCCCGGCGATGAAGGTGTCGTCTGGATAACATTGAAAAACAATGCAACCGATCAAACTGTTTCTCTTTCCAATAAAAGTTATGCTTCCAACGCCCGCGTCCAATCCGCTACATTGTATTCCAAAGACGGAATTGCGGTCATAAACGATGTCGTGAGCGATGCGGGGATCATCATGCCGGGAGACAATATTTCAATTCCCTTCCGCATCAGCGTTCCGGAGGATATTGCGGACGGCACTTACCTTCTGACATTGAATATTACGGGAAGCTCTTATGAATACAACACCCGGCGAAATATCGAAGTCAAAGTCGATTCAAACGGCATCAAAGCGATTCAATCCAAAGAAGCAAAAAACAACGGGACGGATACCGTCATCGAAATTGATGTTGTGAATTATCACCAGGGAACGGTCAGAGGAGTGGCGATTGTTCCTTCGGCGAATCATACGGATTTTTATCCGAAGGAATATTTCATCGGCGAAATGAAAGCAGATGATTTATACACGGCAAAATTCATCGTCAAAGAAGGAAAATCCGCAGACAGCAATATTACCTTCACTTCCGTTTATTATAACGGTGACAACGCTCACGAAGACAATACGTCTCTGCACATGACGGTCGCAAAAACATCATCAGGGATTTCGCTTACAACTGTGGGGATTATTGCCGTCCTCGTTTTGATCGCGGGCGGCGCAGCAGCCTACTATTACTTTTATTATTACAAAAAGAAGAAAAACGCCTGAATCTGAAACTGATTTAACGGAAACTGCCGGCTGAAAGTAACAAAACTGAAGAGCGGCAGCTCCGGAATTTTAAAACAAAAAAGAGATTCACAGCAACGGAGATCAGATATGATAACGATCGCACACAGCCTCAAAATGGCTGTTACAAGCTTAAAAAGTTCCAAAATGCGCACGGGATTAACAGCATTCGGGATAATTATCGGCATCTCTGCCGTCATTGCGACACTGACAATCGGAAGCAGTTTTGCCGGATATTTTACCGGACAAGTCGAATCCGAAGGATCCAACAGCATTATGATTGCTGCCGGACGCGAGAATCTGTTTTTTGACAAACAGGTTGAAATTGTCAAGAACACGGCGGGGGTAGAAAGCGTATCTGCCGAAATAACTCAAACCGGAACGATCACATTCGCCAACGAGAAAAAAGACGTGACAGTTGCCGGCCTGGATGAGGAGTATGCGGCCATTATGTCAACGCCGATTTATGACGGGACATTTTTGACGGATAAAGACGCGTACGTTGCCGTTGTCGGCAAAAAAATCGCTCAAGAGAAATTTGAAAATGAAATCAGTGTCAGAAGTACGATGCAAATTACTTTGTTTAACAGCGAAAAAAAGGAATACGTTACAGAAACCTTCCGCGTAAAAGGTATCATCGGATCGGATACCACCAGTCTGCTGTTTGATGATTCGGACAATACAATGGTGGTCATCCCTTCCGAAACGATGAAAAAAATGACGGGAAAAGAAGATTACCAAATCATATATGCAAAAGCGGATTCTGTCGAAACAATCAATGAAACAACCAGAGAAATCGAAAAACGCCTGGCAAGAAATGCAGGTGTTTCCGAGCGTGATTTAGACGATGATCTGAAATTACCGTTCAGCACCATCAACCAGGCGGAACTTCTCGGAGCCGTGAAAGAACTGACGGATGCCCTTCAGATGTTCCTTGTCGCCATCGGCGGAATTTCACTTATCGTCGGTGCTGTCGGTATTATGAATATTATGATTGTAACGGTGACGGAACGGACAAAAGAAATCGGAACGCTCAAAGCGCTCGGTTATTCGTCAAAAGATATTTTGTCGCTTTTCATCGTTGAATCCGTCATCATCAGTCTGGCCGGAGGTTTAGCCGGGACGGTGATCGGTTTAGGCGTTGCTCTGATCGGCATCACGGTCCTCGGACTGCCGTCAAGCATTCCGGCGTCAATCATTATTATCGGTGTCAGCCTGTCGGTCTTTGTCGGTGTTGCCGCCGGCGCCCAGCCTTCTTACCGCGCCGCAAAAATGAATCCGATAGACGCTTTGAGAGAAAATTGAGACGGAGGAAAGAAATGATAAACATCACACACAGCTCGAAAATGGCTGTTGAGAGCCTGAAAAGTGCAAAACTGCGTTCGGCTCTGACTTCCCTCGGCATTATCATCGGTATTGCCGCCGTGATTGCAACCTTTACATTGGGAAGCAGTTTCAGCGTTTATTTCTCTGACCAAATCAATGATGCCGGTTCCAATTTCGTCGTTGTCATGGCAGTAAAAGAAGATGTACTCAAAGACCAGCAGCTTGAAGTGATCAAAAATACACGCGGGATCAGCGAGGCTTCGCCGGTGATTTCCACCTCCGGCTTAAGTGAATTCGGCGGCTTCGGCGGATCGGCCGGCACGCTCACGTTTATGGGAGAAGAAAGAGACGTAACGGTATACGGTGTCTTGGAAAATTACGAAGATATTGCTTCCGTTCCGATGTATGACGGTTTCTTTTTAGACGATAAAGACACGGGATCCGCGGTTGTCGGCAAAGAAATCGCGGAAGAGTATTTCAAAAACCAAATGACGACGAGAAATACGATTCAGATCACGCTTTGGAACAACGAAACCCGGCAGTATGAATCAAGATCTTTCGGCGTCAAAGGAATTGCCGGTTCTGAAGAAACAAATATGCTGACGGGAAGTGATGAGAGAACAGCCGTTTATATTCCGCTCGTTGTCATGAAAGAAATGACAGGAGTGGATGAGTATCATTACATTTACGCCAAAGCGGATTCCAAAGATACCGTCAAAGAAGCGGATGAAGAAATTCAGCGGAATCTGGCGCGGAATCTGGGTGTTTCCGAAAGGGATTTGAACAAAACGGATTTGCTCCCGTTTCAGACATTGAATCAGGCTGAAATGTTGGAACAAATGTCAACGCTCACGGAGACTCTTCAAATAGTTTTGGTGGCTGTCGGCGGCATTTCCTTAATCGTCGGCTCTGTCGGCATCATGAATATCATGCTCGTGACGGTCACGGAAAGAACGAAAGAAATCGGGACGCTCAAAGCATTGGGATACACAACAAAAGATGTGTTGATGCTTTTTATTGTGGAATCAATCATCATCAGCGCCATCGGCGGCACCGTCGGAACGGCGGTCGGCATAACGATCGCCTATGTCGGCACATCCGTCGTCGGCCTTCCGTTCGTCCTTCCGCTGAAGATAGTTCTCATGGGAATAATAATCTCGGTGGCGGTCGGTGTGGCGGCCGGTGCCTATCCGGCAAACAAAGCTTCAAAAATGAACACGGTTGATGCTCTCAGGACAATATAAAATCGATAAACGAATCGCAGACAATCAAAAAAGTAAATGGAATGACAGTCAAGAGATGGTAAAAATGAATACGGAAAACAAGAAATCAGGAAGAGTCGTTGTAGAAGTTTCCGACGTACGCAAAAGTTATTTTTTGGGAAAAGAAGAGGTGCCGATATTAAAAGGAATTGACTTCAAAGTTTATGCCGGCGAATTTCTGTCGATTGTCGGCCCTTCAGGTTCCGGAAAAAGCACCCTGATGAATTTACTCGGCTGTTTGGACCGACCGAGTTCGGGCCTCGTCGCGGTGAATGACCAGGATATTAACCGGCTGGACGATAACGAACTGGCGGCATTGCGCGGCAAGGAAATCGGCTTTATCTTCCAGCAGTTTAATTTGATTCCGAGATTAACGGCTTTTGAAAACGTTATGCTTCCGACTTACGCGTGGAAAAAAGGTGAAACGGATTACAAGACAAAAGCGGAAGAGCTTCTCAAAATGGTCGGCTTGGAAGAACGTATGAAGCATAAACCATCGGAGCTCTCCGGCGGCCAGTGTCAGCGTGTTGCGGTCGCGCGTTCCCTCATTAACAATCCGACAATCCTTTTGGCCGACGAGCCGACGGGAAACCTTGATTCAAAAACCAGTGAGGAAGTGATGAATTACTTCCGTGAACTGAACCGGTCGGGATCGACAATCATTATGATCACCCACAACAACGAACTTGCCGTTCAAACAGACCGCGTGATCACCATCAGAGACGGAATGATTACATTGGATGCACCTGCCTCTGTTTTCGCACAGAGGCTGGCGGAAGAACAATTATCCGTCACGGAAAATTTAATCTGTGACGCCCCGGTTCCGGTATAATTTTATCGGAACTTCCATAAAAACTCAAAAACAAAAACAACCCGAAAACCACCCAAACAGAAAAATCAAAACCCAAACAACAACAAAACCAAAGTAAACCCAAACAAAAAACAATACAAACCCCTTTAAAAATCCGTCAATGAGCCCGATTACTTTTCGGGTTCATTTCCGGATTCGGTCGAGTGAGAATGGGTTTGACGGTATGCTGCCGGCGTCATTTCGAATTTTTTACGGAAAGCGCGGTGCATGTGGCTTTTATCATAAAATCCCACTTTCTGGGAAATTTTATCAATGCTTATGTCTGTATTTTTCAGCAGATAAGCTGCCTCATCCAGCCGGGAAGTTAAAAGAATGTCGGAGAATGTTTTTCCTGTATTTTGTTTAATGACAGAAGACAGGTAATTGGGGTTATAGCCGAATTTTTCCGCAACGGAATTCAGCGTGATCTCGGATTTGTTCTTATGGATGTAAACCAAAACTTCAACGAGTTGGGAGTCACTGACAATACTCTGTTCAAGCATTTTTTGATGATAGCGGGCTAATTCAACAAACAGAAGGGAGAGATAACACCCCGCTGTCGTTGTGTAATAAAGCCCCTTTTCAAAATATTCCAAAATCAGAAAATGCATGAGAAGGTCAACATTCGAAAGCTCGAAATGAGGGAAGTAAAGAAAAGTTTGAGAAGTTTCCGACTGAAAAAGCGAATTGAAGAAGTAATTCCGAAGAAGCGTATCTTCAAGAAGATACAGAAAAGAACCTTCAAACAGTGTTTTTTTAATGATAACAACGAACATCAGCGTATTGTCTTCTTCCACGGCAAAGGAATGAGAATCTGCCGGCCCCAGCAAACAAATATCACCCGGTTTCATCGGCACGGTTTTTCCGTTTATGGTCTGGCTGCAGCGGCCGCTCTGCAAATACGTCAGCTCGAAATGGTCATGATAATGTAAATCTTTCAGTTGGCCGATATTGAAATTTTTAAAATAGACCAGAATATCGCCCGATTGCTTGCGTATTTGATCCACGTAATAATTACCGGGAGAGACTCGGGCCGTATCGAAAATGCCGCCTTCATTTTGCTTGACAATTTCAGAAATAAAATCCCTGTACGAATTGTTCATTTTTCATAATTGCAGGAGGATGTATAAGAATTCTGTTTAACAGAACATTTTTTCAGGCATGTTTTCTGTTTTCATTTATTCTTTCAGATTCACGATAAGCTGCAGGGGTCATGCCGTATTTTCTCTTAAATGTCCGGTGAAAATGACTGTTGTCATAAAAACCTGTTTTTTGAATAATCTTTTCAATACTCAATTCGGAATATTTCAAAAGATAAGACGCCTCGGTCATTTTGGAGTCGGAAAGAATTTCAGAAAATGTCTTTCCGGTATTCCTTTTAATCATTGAAGATAAATAATTCGGATGATAACTGAAATGTTCGGCCGTTTCCGCCAAAGTAACCGTCCGTTTATTTTTTTGAATATAAATCAAAATGTCAATGATTTTCGGGTCGCATCTGATTTGTTCTTCCAGCATTTGACGGTACGACCGCTCCAGCTCAATCAAAAGAAGCGACAGTGTTGATTCAATATATCTGGAATACTGCATTTTCCGCTCAAAAGATTCGCGGATTAAAATACGGATCAGAATACCGGCTCGCGAACCTTCCAATTTCGGAAAATATAAAAAAGATTGGTTGTCGGCAGTGTTCAGAACGGAGCCGGAGAAGAAATTGCGCAGCAGATTTTTTTCATCCAGAAGATAAAGAAATGAATCTTCGAAGAGTGTTTTTTTAATCAGAACGGCAAAAAAAACAGTCACATCGCTTTCATACTGCAGAGAATGAAAATCACGGGGGCTGAGCAGGCAAATGTCACCTGCGTTCATATCCATCCGCTTTCCGTTAATGACCTGACGACATCTGCCTTTGTAAACATACGTCAGTTCAAAACAATCCTCGTGTCCGTGGGTAACTGATTCATTGATACCGGGCAGATTAAAGAAAATAACAATGTTGTCGGAGTAATCTGAAAGACGTTCTTCATAAACCCCGGATGACAGATAAGACGGAGAACGGGTAAACCGCTTATTTAAATTCAGGATATAACTTTCTCCCTCCTCTTGGAGAAAATGAGTTATGAATTCGTCCCAGTCTTTATCAAACATATACTGACCTCGTTTTTTCAAAATGTTAGATTTATACACTATTTTTGCAACATAATTACGTCATTCGTTTTAATACCTTTTCGGATTCCATGGAAGTGAAACAACCTGAAAAATAAACGGAGAGAAAAATGACAGGAATTATTGAAAACTGGACACAGATTATGATAATCAGCGCGGTCACGTCAAAGATTGCGCTTCTTGCTTTCTTTTTAATCTTATTGAAGTATATCAGCAAAAGGCTGGCAAAAACCGGAAACGTGACATTTAAAAAGGCCGACAAAGCCTTCATGAAGACGCACAATTATTTCGGATGGCTGATGATTGTTTTCGCATTGATACACGGCATTTGCTCCGTTTACAGTATTCCGGAAAAAGGTGCCTTACCGTTTATCATCGGCGTTATTTGTTTTATCGCTTGCTTGACGGCAGTCGGCAGTTTTTATTACAGAAAGAAAATGAAAGAGCCGAAAAGTTGGATACAGATTCATCAAATTTCAACCGTTATTGCGCTTGTAACATTGGTCGCCCATATCGCAATTTCAAAAGGACTGATATTATCCGTTTAAGAATACAGCAAATTTATTTTGCATAATTTATTTCCGGCATCGAGAAACACAATTAATATCGGATAAAAAGGAATTGGATTTTTAAAAACTGCTGGAGACGAATTCAACGGGTTCAAAAAACAGATAGAAGAGAAGGAAATTATTTAAAAAACATCAGCCAAAAATTCATTTAATTCCGCAGCCAAAACATCTTTTAACTCCCTGCAGACCGGATCATCGGTTTTGATGCTTTTGGCATTCTTTTCGGTAAAAATGAGTTTAAGCATACCGTTCATTTCTTCTTTTTTCTCTTCCGTCACTTTGACGCAGACCAAACCTTCATCGGGCTGGCCGTAAAGGACAAGAGAACCGATATCGCACAAAGCAATGACCGGAAGCGTTGCCAGATCTTCTTCGCCATCAACGCAGATGCAGATGTGTTTTTCATCGGATTCCAGCGCTTCTTTGATGGCTAAGACCATTTCACCGGAAAGCATGCCTGCGGGGTTTTTAACGTAAATATTAACATAATCGGTACGGGACGTCACGGCGGAAATCGCTTTTGAAACGGCGGTCCGTTTCGTATACTGATCGATCAAACAAAGCCGCGGCCTGACACCGGCTTTAAAAAGATTATAAGTCGTGACATCACCGACCGCAATAACGAAAGATTCGTCAAGGTGGGCTTTGATTTGATCGACGACCGACGGGTGGTCCCCCGGATAAAGAGTGCCGTACGGCTTTTTCAGCCGCGGGCGAAGTTCGACCGGAAGGTCAAAGAAAAGTTCCAAATCAGCGCACCTTCAATGCGTATTTGTCTGCCAAATCGATGTTCATCCGTTTGGCAATTTCGGATTTCAGCGGGTCGATAACGACCACAAGGCCGGTCCACTCTTCTGCTAAATCCGAAGATTCGCAGATTTCACAGGTGTCCGAATTGATCAGTCTCATGCATTTTCTGCATACTTTTTCTGCCATAATATCACCTTTTTTTCGTTTTTAGATTAGTTGTTTTCTTCAGCGTCGGGAGCAGCTTCTTTCTTTTTGCCGCCTTTTCCGCCGCCGCTCTTTTCGCGTGCTTCTTCAATCCACTGGATTCTGCCGAGCGCGGTCTGACGCATTGTCATACCGATCTTGCTTTCGCGCGGGTCACGTTCATTGATGCTGACCGCAACGATTCTGGCGCGAACGTGGTCGCCTTCACCGAGCGCTTTCTTGCCGGTTTTGGACACGAGCCTGCCGTTTTTGGAGTCGTAGGACATGAATTCATCCGTGATTTGACTGACGTGCAGAAGGCCGTCCATCGGGCCGATGCCGACAAAGACACCGAAGCTGACGGTTTCCAAGACTTCACCTTCGATGACTTCCTGATTTTCAGGCATGAACATGATGGCTTTGAAAGTCACGTCATAATAAACAGCACCGTCGCCGTAAAGAATATGGCCTTCGCCGATGTTTTCGACGCCGCAGACCGCAACCAGACAACCGATTTTTTTGTCAACTTTTCCTTCTAATTTGTTTTTTAAGGCTTTTTTAACATTGTCTGTGACATCTTCGCCAAGAAGTGTCGGATCAATGCGGACCGTGTCGACAAGGGTCATTAATTTATACATAAATTTGATTCTCCGAAGATTTGGATTCCGTCTGCCCGGTCGGGAAACGAAATCAGATATGAATATTCACGCGAATTTATAAATTAAAATTTAATTGTTGATTTAAATGAGCATTAAATAATGAATTGATATAAAAGCGTTTTTAGATTATCAACTCTCGCATTCTTTGAAATTATTTTTGATTCATAATGTCAAGCCGCTTCATCTGGCGCATGGAAACAACCTGAATCCCGCGCTTCATTAATTTCTGCCGAAGACCGGCATCATTAGTCAGAACGCTGACCGAATGCCGAAGCGCCGACTCAATAATAACATCATCCGCATACCTTCGAACGCCTTTTCCGGTATCGGGCGTGTCGAGAAGACTGCATTTCTGAGAGAGCTGAAGCGCAACGCGCGCCGCAATTCTGTCATTTCCCGAAACCGTTTTGGATAATTTCTCAAGTTCGGAAACAACCGCCTGAATCGTCAGGTAATCGGCAAACCCGAGCCGCTGAAGTTCCGAAAAGATATCGACGCCGAACTGAACCGGAATCATAAAGCCGTTGGTGTCGATGAGAACGGCGGATGCGGAATCGTAAACAACATCGGATGAAGAAGATTCATCCGCTTCAGTCTTCAATAACGCCGACACCGATTAAACGCCACCTGGAATCAATACGTCTGCTGATTGCAACGTGCGCGCCTTTTTCAACACAAACCGGACGTTTCAGCTTAACTTCCGCCAAGTCCTTGCGGGCACTGGTGACGACACCGACTGTGGTTGCCGTTCCGATATTGAGCATGAGCGGTTCACTGGTTTTGATTTCATTGATTTCGGATTCATTGGTGACACCGACAACACGCTTCAGAAGGTCCAGTTTCATAAGGAAACCGTCTCTTGTCGGCGGCAGAGTTCCCGGGATTCCGACAACTTGGCCCGTAAGCGAGTCTCCTTTCGTAAGTGAGGGATCAAGCTGTGTTCCGAGTGCCAAAAGGCCGCCGGGGACAGCTTTTTTCACTTTGGATTTGCCGGCATGAATTTCCGTAATTTTGGTAAAGACCGGTTCCCAGCGTGTCACGCCGTCAGATGTGATTTTTAGACCGGGACGGATTTCGACGTCATCACCCTCTTTAAAAGAGCCTTGCGTCAACGTGCCGCCGATGACACCGCCTTTGATTTCTTCGTAAGTGAAACCGGGGTGGTTGATGTCAAAAGACCGGGCAATCAGCATCTGTGCGTCCTGCTCGAGCTTGTGTTCCGGGACCGGGATGTAAGTGTCAAGCGCCTGAATCAGCGCGTCAATGTTAATGTTCTGCTGCGCGGAAATCGGAATGATCGGTGCATTTTCGGCAACGGTGCCTTTCACGAAGTCTTTAATTTCCTGATAGCTTTCCAAAACGCGCTCTTTCGGAACAAGGTCGATTTTGTTCTGAACGATCACGATGTTCTTGATACCGATCACGTTGAGCGCCATTAAGTGTTCCTTGGTCTGCGGCTGCGGACAGGTTTCATTTGCCGCAATGACAAGCATCGCGCCGTCCATGATAGCCGCACCTGAAAGCATTGTCGCCATCAACGTTTCGTGACCGGGGGCGTCAACGAATGAAACGATTTTGAGTTCGTCCGTTTTAGATCCGCAGTGCGTGCACTTTTTCTCAACAGTGTAGCATTGCGGCTCGGGGCAGACCGGACACTTTCTGAAAACCGTGTCCGCATAACCGAGGCGGATTGAAATACCTCTCTTAATTTCTTCACTGTGCGTATCTGTCCACACGCCGGACAAAGCTCTGACAAGTGTCGTTTTTCCGTGGTCGACGTGTCCGACCATACCGATGTTTAAACTGGGTTGTGCCATGGTGATTCCTCCGTTATTGAATTTTTTGATATTCCTTGAATGATGAATTTGAATAAATAAAATAATATTTTCACGATTTTGATTTTCAAATACCTCTGAAACGAGTCTTGAATAAAAGATGGATGCAAAAACGCATCAGCAAACAGAATTCAATGTTCGAACAAAAAATTGATGCTTATCCGCTTTCAATTATGAATGATTCAGAATAAGCGCAATCAGAATTTTGGTATATCTCTGCTGTTAAGATATATAATAATTATTAAAGGTTTATGGTTTAGAAAAATAAAATGACAGCTGATAAACAGCCGTCCTTTGAAAAGAAAGAAGAATTAAGTGACAATATCTTCCAATCTGTCTTTTTCCAACGCCCGTCTCACTTCATAAGCAATCCGGCGCCCTGTACTCATCGGTTTGCGCCACAAAGTGTTGCCGTACGGGTGACCGACAGACATGTGAACATTGGTGCCGCCGCCGACACGCGGTGCGACATCATAAATGTAGAAATTCAGGTCTTTGTCAACACACGTTTGTAAACAGAACGGACCGATGATTCCCGGGTCGTAGTGTTTTTTGCTGGCTTCCACGAATTTTTCAGCCATTTCAAAAACGTTTTCAAGCAATGATTCACGAAGAGTTGCTGAGTTGTGACCGCAGACGGTGTATTCCGGCGTGAGCTGTTCACCCTGCAGGCGCATCTGCTGCGGTGCCGGGAGGCGGGTGTGACCGTCCAAGCTGGTTTCAAACCGCCAGTCGATACCGAGGATTTCAATCGGCGTCATTTCTTCCTCAATCGGCGAATAGAACATATCGAAGTTGAAAACGGGACCGATGATGTAACGTTCGATTCTTGCGCCTTTGAGGGCTTCTTCGGTGATGACGCCCTGTTTGAGGAGGGAATCGGATTTTTCAACGAATTCGTCGTAACTGGCCGCCGTAAAGAAGCCGCGCTCCAGTGTTTTGACGGCGTGCGGCAGTTTCACCATGACCAAAGCGTCAATATCTTCGGGTTTGTCGATTTTTTCGGGGAACGGAAGACCGGCTTTTTCCAAAATCCAGTAATAGCTCTGCGCTTCCGAGCGTTCTTCGCTCCGGAGCATGTTGCGGCTGCCGATCATCGGGATTTTGAATTTGTCTTCAATGTCATCGATGCTGCAGTAAGACGTAAGCGAGCGGTTCGGAACCATTAAAACACTGTCATCCAACGCTTTCTGTTGGTTTTCGGGTTTTAAAATTTCATCAAAACTGTTGAAAATAACCGCTTCGTCAACGATTCCGCGCAGAAGGCGGCCGTCTGCGCCGCGCTGGGCTTTAAAATATTTTGCATACGTTTGTTCTCTGCCTTTTTTACAGTAAGCAACCGTTTTAAAATCTTCTTCGACAGCGCCGTCGCAGACATCCAAGCCGGAATGGGACGCAATCGTTCCGATTTTGATTTTTTCGGGAGCGTTGTAATATTGATCCACGGTTTCTTGAATTTGTTTTCTTGAAATCATAATAAATCACATTTCCGAGTAAAAGAAAGAATTGAAATTTGAATTTGAAAATAGCTGATGATATTTGAGAATAACTGTATCAGCCCGAATTATAAAAAGGAATTGTTCGGAAAACGATTCCGAGAACAAGAAAAGAATAATCAGAAAATAACGCCGAGAAGCGGGCTTGTCACATAGACTTCAATAATTGCGGCAACGAACAGCAACGGAAGGGCAAACAGGAAAAAAATCCATGTGGCGCCGATAAAACTTTGTTTGAACGTTTCAAATGTAACGTGTTTGAAAAGCGTACGGTATGCCAGAAGGCCGGAAGAGAAACCGACACCTGCGGCGAGCAGAATTATAGGAATTTCCACGATGCCGTGCGGCAGTAAACCGGTCAGCAGGAACAGAAGACCTTCATTTTTAATTGTATACTCGGCAACGATGCCGACGGTGAACCCGTTGACAAGAATAATGGCAACCGGCAGTAATCCGAAGATGAAGCCCAAAAACATCAGCATAAAAACAATGCGGGTGTTGTTGAAGAAAATGTAAAGCATCACGCTGATTGATCCTTCGTCGGGGAGGCCGCCGAAGTTGAACAAATATTCAAAGACTTCCGGATAGAAAGACCCGAGAATATAACTGATTACCAATGCGATCAGGAAAATAAGCGTCATCTAAAAAAACGGTTTGGCAACGGGGGACATTAAAGAGATCAAATGTGTTTTCAATGATTTGCCCGACAAATAGAAATCAGCAAAGCTGACGGCAAAATTTAAAAAGGCCAAAAAAGCGGCAACCGCGATATGGAAAACAACAAACAGGGAAATGATACTCACGACGGGTGCCGGCAACGAGTAAACAGTTTTCAGCAGGCTTGAAAAGAATTGCGGGAAAAACGGCGTAAGCATCACGAATAAGAAATAAGCCGCGTAGCAAACGAAAATAAAAATCATGAACGAAAAGAAAATCCAAAAAAGAGGACCGGAAACCCGTGACAGAAAAATCTGCAGAGAGGACTGCGGTGCGGCGGCTGTTGCGGTTCCGAAACTGCTGTCGAAATCGATGAAGCCTTTAAATTCCGGTTCGGATTCTTTCAGATTATTTTTCATAATTCAACCTTACTGATTAGAGGTATTTTCAAATATATATCAAATCCCGAAGAATAAACGGATAGAATTTCGGATACCGGGTGCCAGACCGAGAATAATAATCACGAATTTGATGGCGTTCTTGATTTGACCCATTTGTTCCCTGTCTTTGGCATTTTCACTTTCGATTGCCTTTTCGAGGACTTTATCGAGCAGCCAAACGACCAGGAAGAAGATAATCAACTTGAGGGGATACATAATCAGCGCGGTTCCCGTCAATTCAATGAGAAAAGCCGGAACGACGTGTTTTTCAACATATCCGAAAACTTCGATGCCGATAACGGTGGAAGTGGCATCCATGAGATGAGCCGCTAAAATCATCAGATTCATTTTATCGGAAAAGATATCGCTGCCCGCTTTCTTGGCAACCAGGCCGACGACAGCTGCGGCCCCGATTCCGACGATTGCAACCGCAAACGGTACCCACCAGTTGGCGACCGTGCCGACGGAAAACAGCACCCAATAAACAATCAGAATGAAAAGACACCCGAGCAACGCGTACGGCAGATGGAATGATTTAACGGCTTTGAATTTCTGAAGCAGGAGCGTGGCGATTAAACACACCGCTGTAACTAAAAAGACAAAGAAATAAATGTTAGGCGTAATCAGAATGTAACTGTAAGGCGGAGAAATCGCACCTGTGTCGGCAACCACACGCAGAGACGCGCCGGCAATGACGAAAGGAAGCGTTGCGGCCAATGATTTGGCGTCGATTTTGATGTTCATTTTCTGAAGGAAATAAATCAGGAAATAAACGGCGATACCGAGTATGACCGCCCACGTCAGCGTGTTGAAAATATTGTAGCCCGAGTCATTGATGATTGGGTCAATATAATACTCTTGAATGAAAGCAATAACAGAGTCAATAAAAGACATAATCGGAAATCTCCGCGCCTGAAAACAGACAATTAATAAATATCTAAAAGAATAATCTGAGAGGTTCTATAAAAATATTACAAGAGCGGCATACAATGCGGCAACCTATAGGTTTTATATTTAAAAGTTCATATTTCATAAAAATCGAAAAAGCTGAATAGCTCAAAGGCTGCAATCATGACAATGAAAAAAGACGAGGCGCATAAAATGCACGACTGGCGTGAAGATGAAGCGGCTGCCATGAAATGGATGGAGTTTCCGCGGGAAGTGCTGATCGGCAAAAATGTGCTGAACAAAGCTCCCGATGTTTTGAACAAGCTGAAAATCAGCAAAAAAGTCTTTTTAGTTACCGGAAAAAACACCGTTGATGTTGCAGGTAAACAAATTCAGGAAATGATTGAAGAAAACGGCGGCGTCTGTGAAATCTGCGTTTCCGAAAAAGCGTCTCCCGAAGAAGTTCAAAAGATTACGGAAGCAGGGACGGCCTTCAATGCCGAATGTTTCCTCGGTGTCGGCAGCGGACGGTCCATTGATTTGGCAAAACTGTCCTCCAAAAATTGTGACGTTCCTTTTATCAGCATTCCGACCGCCGCGTCCCATGATGGTATTGTATCCTCCCGCGCTTCGATTCATTCGGACGGCAAATCGGAATCCTTTGAAGCGCAGGCACCGATTGCAGTGATTGCGGATACCGAAATGATTTCAAGAGCACCGTTCCGTCTGCTTGCGGCAGGCTGCGGTGACGTAATTTCCAATTATACATCCGTTTTGGATTGGGAATTGGCCTCCCGCCACCAAAACGAACCGTTCAGCCGTTCGGCGGCAATGATGGCTTACATGAGCGCAGACATGATTTCAAACTCCTCGAATTTAATTCGCCCGGGACTGGAGAGCTCGGCAAGAATTGCCGTCAAAGCGCTGGTACTCAGCGGCACCGCCATGAGCGTTGCCGGTTCTTCACGTCCGGCATCCGGCGCGGAACACATGTTCAGCCACGCGCTGGACCGGCTTGCGAAAAAGCCGGCGCTGCACGGTGAACAATGTGCCGTCGGGTCAATTATGATGATGTATCTCCACGGCGGTGACTGGGAAAAAATCAGAAACGCATTGTGTCAGATCGGTGCGCCGACGTCGGCAAGTGAAATGGGTCTTGAAGACGAAGAGATTGTGGAAGCGCTGCTTCGCGCACATACGATACGGCCGGAGAGATATACGATTCTCGGAAGCGGTTTAACCCCCTCGGCGGCAGAAAAAATCGCGGCTGTAACAAAAGTTATTACAGAATGAAAGAACGCGGCGGAATCTTTTGATTCAAAAAGTTTGCGGCGAACATTCAAATGCAAAGAAATTGATTAGTGAATTAAAGTTAAGGATAGGTAAATAAGGACTGAATAAATTATGACAGCTGCCGCAAAAATAACAGTTATCGGATCCCGTTTGGCAAAACCCGGTGAAACGTTTTTCTTTTTGGAAGAACGGGAAGAATGTAAAAGATGCAACATCCGCGGCACTTGTTTGAATCTGGATTCCGGCCGGAAATATGAAGTCGTCTCTGTCCGAAACGCCAATCTTTTGAAATGTGCGGTCCACGACGGCGGGGTTTTAGCGGTTGAAGTGGCGAACGCGCCGATTGAAGCTTACATTGATTCAAAAAAAGCGGTCGCCGGTTCAAAAATAACATTTACGCCGCTGAAAGTCACTCTTGACGAAGGGCATATTGAAAACGGAATCGATGCGGGGCTGTTTGCGCCCAAAGGTCTTGAAAAAGGCGATAAATGCATCGTTAAAGAAGTGTTTGAGGGTATTGAAGCTGAAGACAAAGCGTATAAACGCGTCAGCTTAGTTTTAGAATAATTAAAAAGGTGAAGAAATGGCTGAAAAATGTATGCCTTACTATGAATTTTATTCAAAAGCCAGATGGGACAACTGGATTTCCCAAATAAAAGAAGCGGGTTTTTCTTTAGAAGATGAAGAAAAAGCCGAAAAGAATGCGATGATTTTCGTCAACATGGCAGACGATGTGATTTTGTCCTGCCTGAAAATCGCCGCCCGTTTTGAAAAAGGGGCAATCGATGCCGACGGCGCTCTTGAAATCCTCGGAACGGTTCAGGATATTGTCTTGGAAGAAGTGCCGCCGATTTCTGAAGATGCCGACATTATGATTATGTCCGTTCAGGATTCTTTAAACTGTTCCATGGCCGCTTTTGAAGCATATTTCCTGGAAGATTACGACAAGAAGGCCGACATTAAGAAATTGATCAAAGAAGCCGGCGCTGCCGAAGAAAAGGAAGATATGGATACCGCATTCATAACGGTTGCAAACATCGGTGCAATGGTCATCGGCGGCGAACCTTTTGAAGAAGAATATTTAACCATCCTTCCCGAAGAAAGCATTGTCGCCGAATGGCTGGACGGTATCGACTCCATCGCCGCCGCAATGATCGGAACGGACAGCTACAAAAACTTTGATGACATTGACGATGAAGAATGAGGCGGCTTTTCGCCTTCTTCACTTTTCTTTTTTTAAATTCATTGAAAAATAATCCTGTTTTTAAGGAATTTCCGAAAAGCTGTGCGGTTATCCGCACAGCCGTGAGAAAGAGAATCAAAGATCGCAAATCGGGTGGCTGTCCAGGAAATCACGCCTGTCGGTCAGCAAATCAAGCGCGACCATATAAGGTTCGGGCGCAACGCCCATTGCAAAGCCGCGGCCGATGAGCAGAGAAACGATGTATTCCTCCCAGCTGTTAAATGTTTTTTTCGTTTCCGCAGCGGCCTTCTGCATCCAGTCCCAGGCTTCCTCCTCCGAGATGTATCCGATTTTAACAAATAACCGGGCAAGATAACCGACACGTTCCAAATCCCAGGCCAATAAAGTGGCGCAGCTGTCAACCATATTTTTCGGCAGGCTTAACGCCTCCGTAATTCCTTCGACACTGAGAGTGTAGTCTTCGGCATCCTCATCGTCTATTTCGTCAAACTTTCCTGCTTTTGCTGCCTCGTGCGTTTCTTTAAAAGAATTGGCGTGGCGGCCTTTCATTAAAGAAGCCAGCATTTCAAGTCCTTCTTCACGGGAGTCGATGCCCCATCCGTTTTCAAGCGCATAAGCGATTTCTTCAGGCTCGGCGGTGATTGCAAGCGTTTCGTACGGTTCGCCCCATGTACCGATCAAAAGCGCGCCGATAGGAAGATAACGCTGGCATTCCGCGGGAACGGGATGAGCTTCGATGAAAGCGATGAACTCTTCATTGCCGTCATCACCAAAATCAAAATCCATGCCGCCCATGGCTTCGCTCATTAACGCGGCCAACGCATCGGGTGACATGCCGGTCATCCGGGCAGCGGCTGCCTGCTGTGCCATTGCCTGCTCCATATAAGCATCTTCAATTCCTTCGGGCATCTCAATACCCATCTGTTCCATCATTTTCTTCTGCATTTCTTTCATCATTTTCTCATATTCATCTGCCAATCAGATCACATCCTTTTCTGCAAATATAATATTTGACAGAAAATAGAACTGAACCGTTATTATTCTTTCCGAATCGGAAACATTTTTATGAAGAAAACAAAGAAAGGTGACTATGGAAACCCGGCTGTTCAGAAAGAAAGAAAAGATCTCCCTTCTCGGATTCGGAACAATGCGTCTGCCGCGCGTCTCCGAAGAAACGCAGGAGATTGATTATAATACCGGGCGGGAGATGGTTGATTATGCCGTAAAAAACGGCGTCAATTATTTTGATACGGCTTACATGTATCATGAAGGAGGCGCCGAAACATTTATCAGCAGCGCGCTTTCTGCCTATCCGCGCGGAGATTATTATCTGGCCGACAAAATGCCCCCCTGGCAGGTCCAAACAAAAAACGATTTGAACAGAATCTTTGAAGAACAGCTTCAAAAATGCAAAACGGATTATTTTGATTTTTATCTGATTCACAATCTCAACAAAGAACATTTTGAAATCGTCCAAAAGCTGGACATTTACGGTTTTTTGAAACAAAAACAAGCCGAAGGAAAAATCCGTTTTATCGGTTTTTCGTTCCATGACGGACCCGGTTTTCTGGAAAAAGTCTTAAACCAATATGAATGGGATTTTGTGCAGATTCAGCTGAACTATTTGGACTGGACGATTCAGGATGCCAAACGCCAGTATGAAATATTGGCGGAAAGAAAGATCCCGATAATCGTTATGGAGCCGGTCCGCGGCGGCTCTTTGGCAACTCTTTCGGAAAAGGCGAGGAATACTCTGAAAAAGGCCGACCCCGAGGCAAGCATTGCGTCATGGGCGATCCGGTACGCTGCAACATTTCCGAATGTGCTGACCGTTCTCAGCGGCATGTCCGACATGGAACAGTTGGAAGACAACGTCAAAACGCTCGGCCGTTTCCGCCCGCTGAATGAAAACGAATATGAAACCGTGGAAAAAGCGGTCCGGGAGTACAGGGACACTTTTGCAATACCGTGCACCTACTGCCGCTATTGTATGGAATGCCCGTCCGGTGTTCATATTCCCAAGGTTTTTGACAAATACAATCAATATTTTGCCCGCGGTGATACCGACAAAACCAGATTCCTCGCCGAATATGCTTGGATCGGTGAAAAAAGGCAGGCGCACAAGTGTACGGAATGCGGGGTTTGTCTGCCGAAATGCCCTCAGGGAATTGACATTCCGAAAGAGCTCGAAAAAGTGGCGGCATTTGCGGCCGAGAAATGAAAGTTCGTTCTCCCCGCCAAGGATTTTTGAAACAAACCTTATATAGAAGCATTCCTCTATTCTTTTATTCTTAAAATAATATTGTAAAAATATATAGAGAAATTGAAACGGCCCGGAAAAACACGTTTCACTGCTTTTAAAAATATCGGCACCCGCAAATTATTAACAGTCTCCTTTGGGAAGGTATCATTCATGGTTGACGTTAAATTAGAACTCGAACTCCTCAGGCAAAAATTATTGGACTTATCTTTGAATAACAATCTTTTGAATTACAAACCGTCAAAACGAAGAACGGTTGAAATCAAAAACGAAAATATCGCTGAAATTTACGATATTTTGGTTATTCAGGAAAAAACGATGCGGTTTAAAGCCGATCCGAACGCCGTCAAAAAAACGAAAGCCGGAAAAGAAGCCGAAGCAGATGCCGCTGTTTCGGAAGAAGAGGAAGACTCGGGATTTTTGAAAGGATTGATGAAGAAAAAGGAAGGAAAAGAAAGTGCCGCCGTCGGTTTGGAAACGCCGTATCATGCCGATGAATTGGAAGACCGTCTATTCTACACCAATAACCAGTCCCTTGCCGTTTTTGAAGAACAGGGTTATCCGATTTTGTATTTGGCAGCCGGTTTTTTGCAGTGGACCGACGGGTCTAAAAAATCTTTCAAAGCCCCTTTGATTTTGATTCCGGTGGAATTCAAACGGGTCGGTCCGAAAAGAAGATTCACCGTACAGTGGACGGGCGGAGATATTTTCGCTTCCATTACGCTGAAAGCCAAACTGATGGAATTCGGTTTGGAACTGCCCGAGTTTTTCGGTGCCGATGATAAAGGAGCCGTCGAATTTTACCTCAAAGCCGTCGAAGACCTGATTTCCGATAAAAAGGACTGGGCAGTCATTCGGGAAGCAAACGTCGACTTTTATGATTTCAAAAAATTCGTCATGTACAAAGACCTCGATCCGAAAATCTGGCCGGAAGGACAAGGTCCCGAAACCCATCCGCTCATCAATCAAGTTTTCAATCCGTCGGATGAAAACTACGACGGCGGTTTTGCCGAAAATGAAGTTGATTTAAAATTAAGCACGGATTCCGTATATCACATCGTCAACGCCGACTCCTCCCAGATTTCCGTCATCGAAGATGTCAAGTCCGGCCGGAATCTGGTCGTTGAAGGCCCGCCCGGAACCGGAAAATCACAGACGATCACCAACTTGATTGCAGAACTTCTCATGAGCGGCAAAAGCGTTTTGTTTGTCAGTGAAAAGATGGCTGCGCTTCAGGTGGTTAAGAAAAGATTGGATGCCATAGGTCTCGGCGATATGGTTCTGGAAATTCACAGCCACAAAGCGCAGAAGAAAGCCGTTTTAGATGAACTTGACCGGACACTCAAACGTCAGCCTCCGGCTGAGAAAAACTATGCGCAGGATTTGGCCGAGCTTGAGAATCTCAAATATGAGCTGAACGAATACTCAAAAACCCTCAGCCAAACCGTCGGTCCCATCGGCCATACCGTTTACGATATTTACGGCATCCGCGAAGACGTCACGCATTATTTCAATATCAATAAAAGGAAAATGGCGCACATTGAATTCAAATCTCCCGAGAAATGGGACAGAAAACAATGGACAGAAGCCGTTTCAATTCTGGAAAAAATCGGCGATGCGCTTCCGGGCGTCGGCGGTGTGAAAGAAAATCCGTGGCGGGATGTCCGCCCGGGAATTATTCTACCGCCCGATCTGCAGGATATTGAAAGAGTTTTGGAAGATGCCGCGCAGCGCGCGCAAGCAATCACCGAAAATGTGGACATAATTGTCGCAGAAACCGGACTTCTCCCTCCCGCATCAATCAATGAGCTGGAACAATTCATCAGCCATATCGAAACATTTCAAAATGCGCCGAAAATCAGCCAAGATGTTTTGAAAAACCAAAGCGTCAAAGAGCGCGGCACGCAGAAAGAACTGATGAAAAAAGCCCGCCGTTACAATGAATTGGAACAGCAGATCGAAGAAATATTTACTTCCCGCATTTTTGAAGAAGATATTGACGCTTACTTGAAGAAATCCGGAAAACTCTTGAAATTTATGGACAGCGGTTTCAAAGAAGCCAAAACAAAGATTCTCAACAGTTACATTAAACGTATCGATAAAAGCGATACGGACATCAAAAAAGATGTCTTGCTGGTTCAGGAATTCAACGATTTGGAACGCGAACTTGAAAACTCCAAGCAGAAAGCGATTCTTCTCTTCGGCAGCCACTGGGAAGCGGGGCTTGCCGATCCTGTCAGATTGGACAATTTTTATGACTGGATTGTTCTTTTCGATGTTTTGGAAAGCGACGGCAAAGTGACCGACGAAACATATGCCTGCATTGAACGCGGCATCAACGGCTCGGTATTGGAAGAAGCCGTTGAAAAAATCAGAACGGCACAGGAATATTTGGATGTCGCTTTGATGAAGCTGACCAACGGCATCGGTGCCGACCCGGATTTATTCTTCAATGAAAAGAGTGTGAAAGAGATCATCGCGGAAAAAGAATCAAAAGCTGAAATTTCTGCGCCCGATAATTCGGAAGAGGACGGCGGACTCATAAAAGTGGAGGAGCCCGAAGAAGCCGTGAAGGTTCCTTTGAAAAGAAAATTCGAATTAACAACGCCGATCACAGGAAACGTATTCAGGGAAACGCTTTCTCCCAAACAGCTCGGCAATATTCTGCAGGTCTGGAGCAATGAGCTTCCGTCTCTGGTTCTTTGGAGTCAGTTCCTGCTTTACCGTGAGAAATGCTCGGAAACAGTTGCCGCGCCGATGGTTCCTTACATCAATGAAAATGAGGTCCTGCCGGAAGATTTGGTTCAGACCTTCAAAGGAAATTACGCCGACGGCGTTCTCCGCGCAGAATTTATGAAAAAACGCGTTCTTTCAACATTTATCAAAGAAGTGCACGAAAACAAAATCCATAAATTCTCGGAATTGGACGAAAAAGTCATCATTAAGAACCGTGAACGGGTCAATGCCGAGATTTACAGGCGCATGCCTCAGATTTATGTCGGCGCGTCCAGAGAATCCGAAGCCGGCATTCTCTTAAATGAATTCAACAAAAAGAAAGCGCACATGCCGATCCGCCGTTTGATGTCAAGCGCCGGCGGATTGATCCAAAAGATCAAGCCGTGTTTTATGATGAGTTCACTCTCCATCGCCCAGTATCTGGAACCGCAGAACACATCCTTTGACGTTGTCATTTTTGACGAGGCCAGTCAGGTGAGACCCGAAGACGCGCTCGGCGCATTGCTCCGCGGCCGGCAGGTGGTCGTGATGGGTGATTCCAAGCAGCTCCCGCCGACAACATTCTTTGAGAACCTGATGGAAGCGGAAGATGAATACAACGAGGACGGATCGTTTTATTCAGATGTGGAAAGCGTTTTAAACATCTGTAAACGCAGTTTCCCGTACAAAACGCTGCGGTGGCATTACAGAAGCCGCCATGAATCTTTGATTGCGGTTTCAAACAACGAGTTCTACGGCAACCACTTATATGTTTACCCGTCACCGCTTCATGAAGACCGGAATATGGGCCTTCAGTTCCGCCATGTCAAAAACTCGGTTTACGAGCGCGGAAAGACCGGCGTGAATCGGGAAGAGGCGCGCGTTGTCGCACAGGAAGTCATGCGCCACTTCATTCAGTTCCCCGAAAAAACATTGATGGTCGGAACATTTAACGTGAAGCAGCAGGAAGCCATTCAGAAAGAAGTGGAATCGCTTGTGAAAAGCAGTCCGGGCTTTGAAAAGTATTTCACCAACGAAAAAGGTGAAAACTTCATGGTCAAGAACATTGAAACGATTCAGGGCGATGAAAGAGACGTCATATTCGTCAGTATCGGCTTCGGTTTTGATCAGGAAGGGCGCTTGTCCAAAAACTTCGGACCGCTCAACAGAGACGGTGGAGAACGCCGTTTGAATGTTTTATTCACCCGCGCCCGTGAGAAGTGTGTTATTTTCTCCAATTTTACATCCATCGACCTTCACGTCGATGATGATGATCCGGCCGGACTGCGTGTTCTCAAATCATTTTTGGAATACGCCGAAACCAAAGCTTTCGTCAGCAAAATGCCGGAATACGAAGCTGATGAAATCACATTTGATGAATCCGTTGCAACCTTCCTTCGTGAAAGCGGCTTTACGATTCATCAGAAAATCGGATGTGCCGGTTACAAAATGGATATGGCGATTGTGAATGAGGAGATTCCGGGACATTATATTATCGGTATTGAAACCGACGGCCCGCAGTATTTCAATTCACGTGTTGCACGTGACCGTGACCGTTTAAGACACGACGTTCTGACCGGCCTCGGCTGGCAGCTTTACCGTGTCTGGTCAACCGACTGGTATTTGAATCCGCAGAAAGCGAAAAAGAACTTGCTTGAGGCAATCGAAAAAGCCAAAGAAAACGCCAAGAAGATTGAAGCGCCCGTTCAATTTGAATTCGACGACGAAGAAGTCACCGTGACCGTCACGGATGAAAAAGAAATAGAAAAGATGATTCAGATCATCAATGAAAGAGAAGCGGAAAGCAGAAGACTGGCAAAAGAAAAAGAAGATGCAAAAACTTCGGAGAAAGAAAAACAGCCTGCTCCGGAAGAGCCCGCCGAGGAAGAACCGGCTATCGAAGAGTCGATTGAAGAAGATTTCTCGGAAATCGAACCGTCGGAAGAACCGGATTCAGAAGGAATAATTGAAGAAAACGAAGAACCCGCTGCCGAGAAAACAGATTTCAAAGACGTTCCGTTTGTTGGGGTAATGCCTGTTGAAGAAGCTCCAGTTTCTGAAAATTCAGAAGAAAAAAGTCTGGAAGATGAAACGGAAGACAACTCTGAAATGATCGAAGAAGAAATCGTCGAATACAGACCGGAAACCCCGAAAGCCGAGAAACCGAAAAAAGAAAAGGCTGAAAAGAAAGTCCCCGAAATCGTTCCCGAGATTGAAAATAAGAGCGAGTCGGAAAAAGAACCGGAAGTCGTCAACTTGGATGCTGACGGCCTGCTTGATCCGGATGATTATGAAGAGGATGAAGAATACGATAATCTCTTCGGAGACGTTCGAAAGATGCCGGTCGACATCACGGATGAGCAGCTTCTGAATGTTGAGCCGCTGATTCAAAACGGTGTTCCGGATTATGCACCGTACACGAAAATCGATCTGCCGTCCACCGAAAACCTGCTTGAGATTCCGCGCCATAAAATGGAGCATGAAATTGTTGAAATCGTCAGCCACGAAGGCCCGATCCACAAAGAACAATTGATTTTGGAAATCAAACAGCGCTGTGATGTGAAACGTCTGACAAAAGCGATGCGCGACATGATTATCCGCGAGATTTCATCCGCGGAAAAATCCAATTACATCCGCGTCCGCGGCAATTTCTTGTGGCCGGCTAAAGTGAGAGGCTGCATTGTCCGGAAGAGAACGGGCGATTTGCTCAACATCGATTGGATCTCGGAAGAGGAAATTCTGCAGGCGACCGTTTATGTCTTAAAGACGCAGTATTCCACGCCGCAGGACCAGCTGGTGAAAAAGGTGTCTCAGATATTCGGCTTTAAGATTATGCGCCCGCCGGTCAAAGAAAAGATTGAAAGCGTCATCAACAAAGCCGTTGCCGACGGCAAGGTCGTGCATCTGCCCAACGGTAAAATTTACTTGGACGAATAACTGAAATAAAAACAAAAACAGAGGTAAAACATGAACATTTGGCATGACATGCCGGCGGAGAGAATTCAGCCGGACAACTTTTGCGCCTGCATCGAAATTCCGAGAGGCGGCAAAATCAAATACGAACTGGACAAAGAAACGGGACTCTTAATGATGGACCGCGTTCTTTACACGTCAACGCATTATCCCGCAAATTACGGCTTCATTCCAAGAACTTATGCGGATGACAACGATCCGTTAGACGTTCTTGTTCTGTGCAGCGAGGATTTAATTCCGCTTTCAATTGTCTCGTGCATTCCGATCGGCGTCATTACGATGATTGACAGCGGTTCAAACGACGAAAAAATCATTGCTGTTCCTTCCGGCGATCCGACATATAACGGATACAAAGAAATCAAAGACCTGCCGAAACACATTGCCGATGAAATGATGCATTTCTTTGAAGTCTACAAAGAATTGGAAGGCAAAAAAACAGTCATAGAGAAAGTCTCGGGCGCGAAGGAAGCCAGAGAAATTATTGCTACTTGTATTGAAAATTACAACCTGACTTTTGAAAATGAGAAATAAATCTCATTTTTCTTTTTTGTTATTTTCGATTAAATTGAATTACGTTTTTCATTAATTTTTAAAAGTGATGCGGTTCGCGCGCGGCGGCAACGTCTGTATTAAACGACAGAAGAAGCGTTTGTCAGCGGATCTTTCGTCACTTTAAAGTTGACATCCGCCGAATCAATCAAAGATTCATCGTGGGACACGACAATGATCTGTCCGACCCCGTCTTCACGCATGTGTTCGATTAATTTTATGAGCTGCCGGATATGCCCACTGTCCAGGAAAACAGTCGGTTCGTCAAAGATGAGCGGCGGCAGCGATGTTTTTCCGGCACTGTTTTCGCCGAAACCAAGTGACAGAAGCCTGTAAATCGCGCAGCGAAGCGCCAGATTGAATATGGCGCGCTCCCCGCCGCTGAGCTGTTTGGGTTCCAGAACGGAGCCGTCTTTTTCGTGAACCTTCAAATTGTAATCGCTGTCAAGCTCCAAATGTGAATAAGCATTGTTGGAATAAATGAAGTCAAACATTTCGTTGAGAAGCCGGTCCAACGCTTCGATGTTTTTCGTCCTCATTTCCGAGCGGATGCGCAGATACATTTCTTCAAGGACTGAAACGTCTTCTGACACAAAGGATAAAAAGAGAAGCTTGTTTCGAAGCATCTCCGCTTCTTTTTCATATTCGGAAAGCAGAGAGATTTCATTACGGATTCTTCCGGTTTCTTCCAATATTTTTGTCCGGCTGCCGTCCCATTCCGTGATTGAATCAGAAACAGTTCGGATTTGTTTTGCCAGATGCTGCTTTTTATCGGTGACTGAAATGCCTCCGTCACCGAAGGAGTCCCCGATTTTTTCGGTCAGGTTTTTGATTTTGATTTCTTTTTCAGAGATCTGTTTTCTGTAATTATCAATGGTTTTATCCTGTTCGGCCATCGTTGTTCTGCGGCCGTCCAAAACTGCTTTCAATTTGTCTTTTTCATTGCCGGCATCGGCCAGCTCTTCGATTTGAGCCCGAACACCGGAGATGAGCACATAAACTTTGCCGGCCTGTTCTTCTTTTGCTTTTGCCTGAATGGCTTCGGCGTTGATTTTATCGGCTTCGATTTTCAAATCAGTCAACCCTTTTTCAATCGACTCTTTCTGCGTTTCAAGCTCTATAAGGCGCTTCTGAGATTCCGAACTCATGCTCCGTTCAGCTTCAAGCGTTTTGTAAGCGAGCAAGATATCATTTGCAGCTTCCGAGAAACTCTTTTCCCGACCGGATAGAAGTTCCAGCTTTTCGTTCCGCCGGTCGTTTTCAGCCTGAAGTTCCGTCAAACGTTCGTTGATTTTTGCCAAATCTTTTTTCCGGGCGTCACAGAAAACGGAATGTTCAACCTTTCTTGCATTCAGAGTTGTTTTCTGCTGTTCGATCTCTTCTAAATCTTTGCGGAACTTTTCAATCATTTCCGCTTTTCCTTTTTCTTCGGCGCGGAAGGTGTTCATTTCAGCTTTGATCTGTTCCGTCTTTTCATCAATCAAAGAAATGTCCTTCAAAACAGCCGCTTGTGTATCAGCATCCGCTTTGAGCCGGGCAAGTTCTTTGAGGCGGGCGGCAATGTCTTTCCGCATCGCTGCTTCTTCATCCGTTCCGTGCTCGGGATGTGCGTCATCGGCTTTAACAGCCTGACCGCACGTCGGACATTTACCGGCCCGAAGAAGCTCTTCTTTCTTCAGAACTGCCTTTTCGATCTCCTTGTCGCGGGATTCCAGCGAAGCGATTTCGGAAATGAAAGATTCTTTTTTCTCGGACAAAGAATCGTAAGCGTCGGTGATGTCTTTTGCGGAGATATCATTCAGTTGATAACGCGACGGAGGAACGGTTTCTTTTAAAACAGAAGCAATTTTCAGCTTTTCGTTACGTTTTGAACCGTGCATGTCAATCAAAGCGGTATAATCGGCCACAAGTTTCTTTTTCTTCTCAAATTCGGCGGATTCGGTTTTCAAATCAAGCATTGTTTTCTCTTTCTCTTCCTCCAGCCGGCGAAGATCTTTTTCGGTTTCCTCAATGCTCTTTTCTTTTTCATCCAGTTCGCCCTTGATGGACGCTTTCTTCTTTTCCTCATCCGTCACTCGGGCCCCTTCATCCCGGATTTTGCATGAGATGTATTCTTCCAAATTTTCAATATCCGAAATCATCGTTTTCCAGGACGTTTCATCGGACGGCAGCGGCAGCTCGCCGACTTTCACAACGCTTGAATAGAAAGAGATATCGCAAACATCGGAAATACAGTCATCCTTCGAAGCGGATTCCGAAGCGTCGGGATCATTTTCCGGCAATTGTTCCGCCGCATTTTTCTGAAGCTCGCCGAACAATTCGTCAAATAATTTCAAAAAAGCCGTTTTCTCCGTTTCGGCTTTTGAAAATCCGCCTTCTACGACGGCGTTTGCTTTTGAAACGGAGGAGATTTGCTTTTCAATCTGCTCATTTAATTTATCCCGATTCTCTTTGAGATCCGACAAATCTTTCTCTTTCTGCAGAATCTCTTTTTCGATGCCGCTTTTTCGGACCCCGATGATGTCCGTTTCTGTTGAAACGGTGTGTTTCTCGTTGAGCGCCCGGCTCTCCTCGGCGCGGACAGTGGCCAAAACAGCCTCGATGTTGCTGTCATCTTCGGTGATTCTGAGAGGCAGAAAATCAGAACTTAAAATAGAAGCCTCCTCACGGTTTTTAAATCCGTTGATTTTTGAGCGCAGCTGGCCGGAAACAATTGTTATTTCGGCAATCTTTTTCTCAGCCTCCAAAATTTCTCCAAGCAGGGTCTCGCGTCTTAAAATTTCGGCGTCGCAGCGGCCGTTCAAATCGGCAGATTCTTTTTTCAGCGTTTCAACTTCTGCCCGGTCTTTTTCAATCTCACGAAGCTGAGAATCCAAAAGCGTCAATTCGCTTGAAAGTTTGTCTTTTTCCTCACTCTTCTTGGCAACCGCAGCATTGATTTTTTCGATTACTTCCTGGCGGCGGTTGAGTTCGTCATGCAGATTTTTGGAACGTAATTGACCGATTTTTTCCGAAAGTGATTCTTTCTTTTCGTTTTCCGATCTCAAAACTCTTGAAACCGCCGTTTTAGAATTATGGGCGCGTTCCCTGTACTCTTCAAGTTTTCCGAGGCGCAGCAAATCGTCAATCATCTGCTGGCGGTCTTTGGGTTTGGCATTGATGAGCGCATCCACATCACCCTGACGAATGTAAGCGCAGTTCTGAAAATTCTTTTCATCCATATTCAGCAAATTTTGGATTGCTTCATACGTATTTTTCGCCTGTTCGGCAATGATTTCCCCGTTCTTCCGCAGAACAGATTTGGAATTGCTTGCTCCCGTTTTTGTCTGACGGTAATGCTGTTCGATTTGATATTCATCGCCGGCATGTTCGAAATCCAAAATAATAGCGGCTTTAGAACTGTCTTTTCGGATCATGTCGGGAATTTGAAGCGCCGTTCCTTTCAGCACCTCCCCGCCGAAAATCCCCATAAAACAGGCCTCCAGAATACTGGATTTACCGCTGCCGTTGACACCGGAAATAACCGTCACGCCGTCCGGGAAATCCAAATCCAGCGTCTGATAACTGCGGATGTTTTCAATATGGAGATGTTTGAATCTCATTCCTCGCCCTCCGAACCGAACATGTCGCCGAGCGTATACTGGCGCGGACGGCTTTGTTCTTTTTCCTTTTTCACGGGCGGTTTAACGGCGGGCGGTACATCTTCCGTTTCGGTTTCCTCCGAAACGGCTTCATTCAAACCGGACCCTGCGATTTCATCTTCCTTCGGGGAAGAAATATCCGCCGGCATTTCCTGAATTTGCCGGATTTGTTCAATCCATTCCACCGTTTCCGCCGTAACTTCATCAAAACCGTTCAAATAAACGCTGTCACGTTTGAATTCGTCTTTGAAATCATGCCGGCTTAAATACTCTTTCAGCCGGATTTCGGAAACATCTGCGACGTTCGTTTTAGACGTTTCCGTGTCGCGGATAACGCTGTCGAGCAGAAAACCGGCTTCCGTTAAATTCAATCTGCGGAGCTCCTGCGTCACCACTTCATCGGGATCCCGAAAAACGATTTGTTTTATTTTGTCGGACGCGTCTTTTTCCAAATCCCTCTTGTCGCCGACGCGGGCAACGACAGCACCTTTGTTTTTGACGTATTCTTCGATTTCGCTGATCGGAACCAGCGTTTTCTTAATGCCCGAGAGTTCGACAAAAACGACGGCACCGTTTATTTTTTCGGAATATGAATCGATTTTCGAATAGATATCTTCAATTTGAATTTCGCCGTTTTCATTGCTTTCAACCGGAACAGTCACGAATTCCCGTGTCGGAATCGTCCGGCGGGTGACAGAAACTTCCGTGCCGTTGAATGTCAGAATATTGTAGGCGCGCGGTTCGGTTTCGGCGGCGCTGCACCGTTCGGTGCTGCCCGGATAAGTCAGCCAGGCACCGTTGTGTTTGATGCATTCGTATTTGTGATTATCTCCGAGTAAAACCGCATCAAACCGGATCGGAATGGCAGACGTAAAATCATCGCTGGAAAGCGGCTGTCCCGGCAAAACCGGTTCAAGAAGCTGGTGAAGCGTCAGCACGTTGTAGATTTTTTTCCCGTCGCCGCCGCAGTGCGGGTCGGGATCGAAAACGGAAAAATCAAAGGATGCCAGTCTCGGGCCGGAAAGATTGTCGATGCCGTAAAAACGGATTTGGGAACAGCTCCCCTCAACAACAACGGGCGTACTGCCGAGCCGTTTGGCAAGTCCCATCGTTTCAAAAATATCCAGCCATTGCGTATTCTGTTTGACCTCATGGTTTCCGACAATTCCTAAAAACGGGATACCGGCTTTTTGGAGCGGTGTTAAAATGGCAATCGTCTCGATCAGATCTTCAATCGTCGGATTGCGGTTATCGAATAAATCACCCGTATGAACCACGGCATCCATTTGATTTTCAACCGCATCCCGGATCACCCGGGCGAATGAATCAAAAAAATCCCGGCGGCGGACATCGCTGTGATACTGGCGCGAACCGAGATGAGTATCTCCCGTATGCAGAATCCTAATCTCGGACGTTTCAACCGTATAAACCGATATATTTTCCATTTTAACCCTTAATCATCAAAATAATTCAGCATTCTTTTGTGTTGCCGTTCAGTATCATGCGCGTTCTTCGAACGACATTTTTCTTTATCTGGTTGATCACAATACCTTTAGGTGTTTTTTCACCGGCCGGAACGGTTTTTCCCCGAAGAATGGCATCAAACACGTTTTCCTGCGTGTTGATTTCAATATTCACAAGCGTATACCCTTGCCCGACCAATTCCGCAATGTGGGCATCGCTGCCGCCGGTCTGCGGCATGCCGAGTCTTTCGGCTTCATGCCGCGCTTTTTTATTGGAACCGCCGGTGATGCATTTTGAATTAAATGTCTCGGCCGCATCCGCCCCGCTCCCTTCCAAATAACCGATGCCGTGCGCGGATTTTCTAAAAGGATGTGCAATAATTGAAACCGCGTTCAACTGGCGTGCATAATCTGTGGTTTCTTCGGGCGTCATAAAAGAAGGAATTTTTTCGGTGACTCCCAAAACCAGAACATGTCCTTTGGATGTGCTGACTTCCGTTCCCGGAATAACGACAAAATCACCGTATCTGACCGGATCCGCTTTGACAATTTCAAGCGCTTTTAAACCCCCCTTCACTTCATCATGGTCACAGATTGCGATGCCGTTTAAATTCTTCTCTTTGGCAGTCCGAAGAATGTCTTTGAGCGGCGTTGCGCAGTCCCGGGAATATTTGGAATGAATGTGAAAGTCGTATTTGAGCATGAGAAAGAATTGGCGTTCGGATTATATATTTTTATAGTTTCGGCGAAAGTTTTACAGGTTTTCGGCCGGAAGAGGTAGATTCGGTTGTTTAATACTTTCACCCCGCTTATTTGACCTTTATATGCTTCAACGCCTTTTTGAATTTGTTCTTAAAACAAAAGGAAGAACCTACAAAAAAATCAGGTGAAATTATGTCAAGCGAAATCGGATCGGAATTTTCCGGCATTCTTAAAATCAACGGAGAAAAATACCGTCATACCGGCCTTACGGAGGTTTGCGACAGAGGTATTTCATTCATATACGCGCGTCCCGAGCGGGACGGACAGGTCTCCGAGGATTCGGAAATGATTCGCGCTCCGTACCCGTCCGTATTAACGGATGAACTCATTCAATTCCACAAAGATCCCGACTATGAAGAAGAAGACGGATTGAAGGATTTCAGCGGGGAATATGACAGCCTGCTTCCCTATGATTATGAAACAGACTTTGTTGACACGCTGAATCTGGATGAACAAATCGCGATGTATGCGGCAGATTCCTGGGAATTCGTCGCCGTCACCGATAACATCATCCTCTTCCAGAGACCGAAATGGGAAGCCTGACTTTGAAAAATTGCATTTATCTTTCACGGCAAATGAAAGCACTCAGTTTGCCGTGAATGATTCTTCCGGTTTGAAACCGGCAACCCCTTAAAAAATGAATTGTGAAAGAAAAACGAACCCACCAAAGCCATAACTTTGAATAAATGTGTGAATGAAAGGATTCAAATGACTTTTTTACCGGAAGCGTGTGAACTTCCGGTGAATCCTTTTCAACTCCCTTTTATACTTTATTACTCTTCAGAATAATAATATTCGCCTTTTTCTTTCTGTTCGCGGTCCAGCCGGGACATATTGTTGTTGACGCGCGGGCGTTTGGTCTCTTCATCACGGCGGAATGTGATGTCCAGATTGGACAGAAACTTGTTCATACCGTTTTTCATGTTTGTCGGGGCATTTGCGATACCTTTTTTGGACGGCTCGCCTTCAAAAACAATCAAACGCTGGCTGATCATATCAATCATGTAAATATCGTGATCGACAACCATTGCCGTTTTGCTGTTGCTTTCGGCAAAGCGGGTGATGACGCGCGTTGCGATAGCACGCTGTTCAACATCCAAATGCGCACTCGGCTCATCTAAAATGTAGAAATCAGCTTCGCGGCTGAGACATGCCGCAATGGCGACACGCTGAAGCTCACCGCCGCTCAAGTCAGTCAGATAACTGTCATAAAGTTTATCCAAGCGAAGCGGGCGGGCAATCTCCGTCTCATAATAACCGGTTCCGAATTTTTCGGCCACTTCCATCAGCAAATCGCGGACGCGAATATCGGCATCCGCTTTAATGTACTGCGGTTTATAAGAAATTTTCACATCGATGCCGACTTCACCCGTATCGGGTTCAATTTCGCCGGCCAGAATCTTGACAAATGTGGATTTACCGGTACCGTTCGGGCCGACAATCCCGAGAACCTCGCCTTCTTTGACGCTGCCGCCTTTGGCTTCCAAAGAGAAAATGTCGCCGAATTTTTTGGTAAAAGAATCATAAGAAAGAATGGTGCGGACATCTGCGCCGTCTTTCGGAGGATGTGTTTCAAAGCGGATCGCTTCATCCCGGATACGGATGTTTTCCTCGGGCAGATACCCTTTGATATATTGATTGATGCCGACACGGACAGATTTAGGCATCGTCATGACACCGTACCCTGCAGGCGTTCCGTAAGCGATATGAACAGTGTCGGCTAACATATCAAGAATGGCAAGATCGTGTTCAACGACCATGACGGATTTGTTCAGTTCTTTCGCTAAATCCTGAATCAAGCGGGCCGCATTAATCCTTTGGTAAATGTCAAGATAGGAACTGATTTCATCGAAGAAGTAAAAATCGGCTTCTTTGACGATACAGGCGGCAATCGCGACTTTTTGAAGCTCGCCGCCGGAAAGCGCGCCGATGTCGCGGTCCATGATGTCTTTCATTTCCAATTTTTCAATGACGTCATCCAGCCGGCCGCTGGTATTGGCTTTGCTGAGCAGATCTGATGTTTTGCCTTTAAAAGCTTTAGGAATTAAATCGACATACTGCGGTTTTTGGGAAACCTTTAAGTTTCCGGAAGAGGCGAGTTTAAAGTAATCACCGAGTGCGGTTCCGGAATACCGGGTCAAAACTTTTTCCCAGCTCGCTTCATCTTCACCGAAATTCGGAATGAGCGCGCCGGAAAGAATCTGAACGGCAGTACTTTTACCGATACCGTTCGGACCGAGAATACCGGTGACTTTTCCCTGCTGCGGCACGGGCAGACCGTAAAGTGCAAAACCGTTTTGGCCGTAGCGGTGCGTCGGATATTCTAAAGACTCAGGCAACCCGATAATCATAATGGCATCAAACTGGCATTTTTTAACGCAAATGCCGCAGCCGGAACAAAGGGATTCTGTAATGATCGCTTTGCCGTCTTCTTCACCGAACAGAATCGTTTCGTCACCTGTTCGCACACGCGGACAATACTTGTAGCATTCTTTGCTGCATTGACGCGGCTGGCATTTGTCTTTATTTAAAACGGCTATTCTCATAATGTTCTACCTTGAAAGCAATCTGTTTTTAAATTAAAATAATCCGAGCGGAATACCGGAAAAAGAAAAAGAGACCGGCAATTTGCCGGATTTTGAATCAAAGAATATTTGTGTTTAAAAGAATTGTCCATGTGACAATACAGTAAATTAAAACCAAAAACTCAATTCCGAACCAGTCTTTCCAATTCAGAAGTTTCATGTCCATCCGCAGAGCGGGGAAAAGAAGTCTTCTTTGAATGTAATAAGTAAAAATCAAGACAAGCGGGAGGATAATGAACCAAGCCAGTCTCAAGGGGGTTGACTCTCCTTCGGGTACCGCTGCCGAACCGAGCATGAAATAACAGATCAGACCGAAAATGATACCCAAAACGGATGCGGCAACTGTACGCAGAAGACTCTCCCGGTACATTCTTTTCTTTTCTTCGGGTGTCTGCTCGATCTTGCCGCCCGCGCCGATATGATATTCAGCTTCCACTTTTTCAGCGTCAACGTGTTCAAGCTCTTCCGGCTCATTCGGATTTGCCTGTTTTTTATTCCTCTTAACCATTCATTCCATACTCCGGAAATTCATAAATTCATGAAAAAGATGTAATACGTGAAAAGATAGAAGATAGAAAGCATTTATAAAACTTTTTGCTCAATCTTCCGACTTTTCTTTTTCACGGCGGGATGTTACGCATTAAACAGACTCTGAAGCGGCTTGAACCGTAT
>CAYUQC010000002.1:0-67621 GCA_964446755.1 uncultured Methanosarcinales archaeon | reverse complement strand
CCAAAAAGTTCCATTCGTCTTACTGCTTCTTGAATTTGTCTATTTTTCATATCAAGATTTTTCATATTTATTCTCCTGCAGTTCAGGCGACTGACTGCGCCCGTAAGGGTCAGTCGCTTTCCGATTGGAGCAAAGCGAACGTTTTTTTGTATTTGATTTTTTGCGTCGTAGACGGAAAAAACTAAATACAAAAAATGCGAGTCTCGACCGCAAGTGAGCGGAGCGGTCAATCCTCATTTACCGGTTTAAATAAAAGACTTGCAAGTTCAGGGTTCTCTTCAACAAGTTTAAGTGCCAATTCTTTTGCCTTTTGTTCCATTTCATACATGCGCTGAGTGTCGGACAGAGAAAAAGCGAAGCCACAATAATTACAGAATCCGGAAAACTCCGGAACAGTCTGTTTACATCTCGGACAAGATGTGACTTTTAATAAAGGCACCCTGTCGTCTTCGGGCGGTTTGATTCCGTAAAGGTTCAAAATTGCATCATCTACATCTTTTCCGGAAAGGTGGACATAGATTTTAGGCATACGGGAATCGCCGGCCCAACCGAGATAAATTTTCATTTGAGATTCCGTCAAATGCGAAGCAAGATGAGTACTTCGAGTATGGCGAAATAAATGAGGATAAACGCGTTTTTTTATGCCGGCATTTTTGGCAGCTCTTTTGATGATCTGCGCAAAGGCCTGATATTCTAATTGTTCATACGGTTTTTTTAACTGTACCCATAAGTAAGCTTCAGGATCATCTTTTTGAGGATGGCATTCAAGCCACTGGATAAGAAAAGGAACACTCCAAATAAGACGTATTCGCCTCATGCCTGTTTTGCCGTCAACCATTAGAACAATACCGTATTCATCTCGGATTATGTGTTTAAGTTTCGGATTTCCATGCTCGCCGATCCGAGCGCCAGCCTCGTAGATCGAACTGATAAAACCTGCATCTCTTGGATTGAAAGTGCTGTTTATCATATTTACAATCTCTTGTTCGGTAAAAAGTTCTTCGGGCAGTTTTGAATGCCTGATATTGCGATTTATTGGAACAGTTTGACGGTATTCTAAACCTTGCCAATCTAAGAATTTACGAAGGGTGTATTTGTAAGAATTTTTAGTATTCTCATTCTTATAATGTCGTTCTGTCCATGCAATAACGCTTATGATGTCGGATTTTGAAAGATTTGAAATATCAATATCCGGAAATTGCCGGTAAATGACATTTAAATTATTCATATAGCGAAGAACCCTCGCTATTGAAAGACTTTTAGAAAAGAGAAAGTTTTCAAAATCAATTGCAGATTTTTTTTGTTCCGGCGTTAAAGTGTCGGAATTCTTGATACGGTTTTCTATCCGTAGTAGGTCTTGTTCGTTTCGATAAATTGACATTCCTTGCACGTCCGTAAGTTGCAAGGTAAAAGAGCAATCGAGTAAAGGTGTGAAAGAATTGCTGCGATATGCAATTTGTGGTAGTTTAGTTTGTGACTTAAACTACCACGTTAGTGCCCGGAGCGTGACTCGAACACGCGACCTCCAGATGTCTCAGGAATTTTGAAATTCCAACAAGACGCCGTCATTAATTTCCCTATGAGTCTGGCGCCCCAACCGACTAGGCTATCCGGGCAGTCGGATGCATTAGAATAAACATTTTGGTATTAAAAGATATTGATTGAAAAGGCGTTTTTCTGCAGTTCAATCCATTTTTATAAAAATATAAATAAAAGCCAAGCTTATTTTAAAATTGCTTTCAAGCAGATTTGAAAAATCAAAAACGCAAAGAGAGGATTAAGATGACAAAAGTGACCGGCTTCTGCGGAAGTCCCAGAAAAAACGGCAATACGAATTTTTTGATAGAGACGATTTTGAAAAAAGCGGAAGAGAAAGGGCATGAAACGGATTTTGTTTCCTTAAACAAAGCCGACATCGGTTTTTGTGAAGCGTGTGATGCCTGCCGCAAATCCGGAAAAGGATGTATCAAAAACGACGGAATGCAGGAAGTCGGCGAAAAAATGAAAGAGGCGGATGTCTGGGTTCTCGGAACACCCGTTTACTGGTGGGGTCCGACCGCGCAGATGAAAGTTTTCACCGACAGATGGTACGGATTACCGCGTGAAACATTCCAAAATAAAAAAGTGATATTAGTCATCCCGATGGAAGATACCGAAGAAAAAACGGCTTCTCATGTCATCGGCATGTATAGGGACAGTTTTGATTATATCGGCGTTGAAATTGCAGACATCATTATTGCAAAAGGCGTGATGGAAGCAGGTGCTGTTCAATCCAAGCCTGATATCATTAAACAGGCGGAAAACGCCGTCAATAAAATATAAATGACAAAAAAGATTCGGAAGGCGGTAAAATGAAACTTAACAAAGAATCAATGGACATCATCTTTGATGAAGCCCGAACACACAAATATTTTGAAAAAACGGATGTTTCCGATGAATTGCTGGTTCAGATTTATGATAAATTGAAGCAAGCACCGACATGGTCAAATTGCCAGGCCGGACGGTTTGTTTTTGTCAAAAGCGAAGAGGCAAAAAAAAGGCTTCTGCCTTACGTTGCGGAATCCAACCAAAGAAAAGTTCAGGAAGCGTCGGCGACCGTCATTATCGCTTACGACACTTTATTTTATGAATATCTGCCGCGGCTTTACCCGCACGGCGACGCGGCAAAAATGTTCGCCGAAAACATTCCTTTTGCAGAGAAAGTGGCTTTCCAAAGCGGAAGTCTGCAAGGTGCTTACCTGATCATTGCCGCTCGGGCACTCGGCTTGGACTGCGGCCCAATGGGGGGATTCGACAATGAGGGTGTGGATAAAGAGTTTTTCCCCGACGGGCGGTGGAAATCAAATTTTCTCTGTAATCTCGGAATCGGTGATAAAAGTAAACTTCATCCGCGTGATGACAGATTCAACTTCAATGAAGCCTGCAAAATTCTTTAATATTAAAAAGGAAAAAGAGAGACAAAGTCTCTCAACTTTTTTATTTTTTAATAACCGGTCGCTGTTGCCAACGCCTCCAGTGCGGATTCATCAACAACACCCGTCACCGTGACAAACATGCTGTCACCGAGCGTCCAGGCAATCATATACCTGCCGTATTGCGGCACTTCATCGGTTGTTGCTTCAAACAATGTCGCACCATGCCCGTTGATTTGAATGGTTGATATTTTGCTGTCGCTGCCGTATTGTTTGGCGTGACTGTCTTTCATCATTTGAATGTAATCGTCAGCTGTTTTTGTCGTATTTGCGATTGAAATATCGTAATAAGTCAGGAAAACAGATGTCTCATTTTCACCGTATTGATAAATTCCCTGATAACCGTACAATGCATCGGTAATGCCGATGTGTTGGCCGTGGGATCTGACGGATGCTGTTGTCAGAAATGAAAATCCTTCAGGAATCGGCTTAACCAAAGTCAAATTGGCATCAAAATGCGGAACCGATTGAGACCCGTTGGAAGAATTATTTCCTGAAGAGTTGTCGGAGCTGTTATTTGAAGAATTGTTGCTGCCGTTTGAAGTATTGTTTGAAGTGTTATTGGATGTGTTATTGGAAGTATTATTTGTTGTGTTGTTCACGTCGTCATCCCCGCCGAGACAGCCGGAAATCCCGACTGCAAAAATAACGGTGAGAAGAAGGAGAACAAGAATGTTTTTCTTCATGTTTTTTTCCTCACAGGCTTGTTTTGAATAAATTAATTAAAGATTGGATGCTTCAGCCAGTTCTTTTATTACGGAATAATTAACCTGCCCGTAAACAACGACCAAATAACTGTCATCGTATTCGTCGCCGGACCAGTTCGACCATGCCAATATGTAGCGGCCTTCCGAGGGTGTATCCTGAACGGTTGTTTCAAACCATGTCGCATCATGGCCGTTTATTTGAACGGTTGAAATGTTGCTGTCATTACCGTATTTAGAAACGTGGGAGGTTTCCATTTCCGAAATATAATCACCGGCGGTTTTGTTCGTGCTGCACTTGAAAACGGAAAGATAGACATTGCTGTTGTCGTAAGTCAGCATATTTCTGTAACCGATAATCGGATCGGAAACACCGATTTTTTCGCCGTTGGCGTTAACGGAACGGGTTGCCAAATGAGTAAAACCGTCGGGAAGCGGAGTGACCGTAACGACACTGGCGCTGAAGTTGGTAATGATTGTCGCGTTGGTCTGATTAGAATTATTCGTTTCGTTTGTTTCGTTTGACGGCGGTTCGGTTATGTTGCTTGAATTGTTATCTGTTGCATCGTCTCCGCTGTTAAGACAACCGGAAACACCGACAAGCAAAGCGGCAATAACAATGATTGAAATAAAAAATACTTTTTTCACAAAAATCCCCCTTGGATTTAACAATAAAGTATACTCAATCATATTATAAAAGAAATTGGAGACAGAAATCATAAAAATAGAAATGAAATCGGATAAAAATTATCCGGTTTCAGAATCAGAGTTCGGATGCAACAGCCAAAGCTCTTAAAGTTTCATAATCTACTTGGCCGGGAACGTTTTCCTTAACAACGAAAATCAAATTTCCGCGTGTCCAGGCAATCATAATCTGGCCGCTGTCATCTGTTGTCTCAAATTTCGTTGCGTTGTGGCCGTTAAGCGTAATTGTTGAAACATTACTGACATCACCGTATTTATCAGTATAAGAATCATTCATATTCTGATAATATCCGGAAGCGTTTTCACTTGCATTTGTTTTGAAGCAGTAGAAATAAACGGTTGCGTTTGAAACAGTGTCATTTGCGAATTTATAATATCCTCTGTAACCGGACAAAACATCCGTGATTCCGATGCCTTCTCCGTTGGACTTAACCATTTGAGTTGACAAGAATTCATACCCTTCGGGAAGATCACGAACAGTCACAATATTTGTACTGTAATTCAAGCTGTCATCATCAACGCCGGTTGAATTGTTCGTTGAATTATTTGAAGTGTTGTTATCGGTCGAATTGTTCGTTGAATTATCAGCATCGTCGCCGCCCAAACAACCGGAAACACCGACTGCAATGAAAACGACAAGAAGCAATGTTAAAATTTGAATGAATTTTTTCATTATACCCCTACCTGGATGTAAAACAGGCTGTTGAATCAGCCGCACATAATCTGCTTTTATTATATATTAACCGAATGCTTAAAACAAAAGTTTAGAAAGAACAGCAATCACACGGTTTTGCAGGCCGGATAATACCGACAGCGTTGTTCGGACAAGCTTGAGCACATTTGAAACAATTGACCGGACATAATTCGGAATTCAACAAAGTCGGGACTGAGCCGTTAAGAGTATCATCGAATTCGATAATTTTAAACGGGCATGCTGACAGGCAAAATTTACATTGCTTACAGTTTTCGGAAGAAAAAACGGGAAACCAGTGTTTTGCCATAAAAATCAATCAAAAAAGAGTGAGTGAGGGAAAACCCTCACAAAATTATTTAATTTAAAGACCGGATGCGTTGGCAATTGTTTCAATTTGTTCGCGTGATCCGGGACCGTTGACAACAACTAATTTGTCGCCGCTTGCCCATGCAATTGTATATCTTTCGACAGTCGTGCCGCCGGATGTGGCCGTTGTTGTAATCAATGTTGCATTGTGATTATTGACTGTGACGTTTGTGGTATTGGAACTGTCCGGATATTTCTCTTTGTTGGCATCAATCATAGATTGAACATAACCTTGAGCAGATGAATTGTTTGCAGTCTGGAAAGCGTTAAGGTAAACATTTGTATTGTTTACTGCATAAGAGCCGGAATATCCGTTAAGCGCGTCTGTCACACCGTCAATATTTTCATTGTTTGCCGTAACATTCTTAACAGCCAAAAGCTCGTAGCCGGACGGCAAAGAAGTAATTGTTACAGTGCTGTTATTGAAAGTTGCATTCGGTGTCGCATTTGTTGTATTGTTTGTTGTGTTGTTCGTCGAATTGTTTGTAGAATTATTCGAAGAGTTATTGGACGAATTATTCGTAGAATTGTTGGATGTGTTATTCGTTGTGTTGTTTGTGGTATTGTTCGTTGTATTGTTTGTGTCATCGCCGCCGAGACAGCCGGAAACACCGACTGCGACTGCGAGAAGTGCAATCAATAAAACGATTAAAATGCTTTTTTTCATAGTATCACTGTTTATTTTGTTTGAACTAAAACCCTTTTATGTTTCATTCCCCGAATAGGGCTGTAATGCCGAGAACATACTTGTCCACCGATCGGGGTTAGTTTGCAGAAGATATCCTTCCGCATCAGTATCGTTAACCATATCGGATACTGTTTCGGTTGATTTTGCATTCAAATACTCTTGGCTTGTGAAATTTTCACTCGCGCTTTTGTTTTCAAGCGCCATTGCCGTTGCAATGAGCAGAAAAACCAAAACGGCTGCAATGAGTAATCCTTTTTTGCTCAATCAAATCCCCCCTTGTTCCTGAATCCTGACAAGCACGGGGTTTTTCAGACATACCTGAAAAACTGAATAATCCACCATACCGTGCTTGATATAAAGGCAAATCACGAAATACCCTTTATTAAGTTTTTCGGTCATTTTTAAAAAAAAGCGCAATCTGTTACATGATATAACGTTTAAAACGTCGATAATTGACGACAAGACAAAGTAAAAGCAGGAAGAATTCTCAAGAAAGTACAGCAAAAGCTGTCCAATTAACTTTTTAAAAAAATAGAAAAGTGAAGGATTTCGGATGAAATCCTTACTTTATTTGTTTAATCGTTCAGAAAAGGCTTATGCCTGTTTCTTGTAGACCATGAAGTAGTATGCTGCACCTGCGATGATGATGATCAAGACAACTGCACCAATGATGTACCACATGTATTTTGCAAAGAAACCAGGTTCTTCAGGTGTCACCGGCGGTTCGGTTGTGTTGTTACCGTCTGTCGGGGGTGTCACCGGCGGTTCTGTGGTGTTGTTGCCATCAGAGGGTGTTGTCGGCGGTGTTGTGGTGTTGTTACCGATTTCTGCTTTAACATAGAAGTATCCTTTAGTCACAGTGTCATTGTCAGCTGTTTTAAGGTACATGTTGTTTGCAATCTGCTTGTCCATATCAGTGGTCAAGGTGAGGTTGGACTCTGAAGTGAATGTCAAAACACCACTGGCAAAGCTGTCATATTCGAGGATACCGAATTTGTCATCGCTCTTCAACTCAGTTGCATTCTGGAAATCCATGAGCCAGAAACCGTCGATTTCGACAAGGCTGTCCTGTGTACCTTGGAAAACATCTTTCACGTGAATTCTCATAACCTGAACATTCTTTTCGTTGGTAATGTTTTGTCTGAGGATCCAGTTGCTTGTAGAGTCATTTGTGTTGACAATACTGGAGTTGATTTCCTTGCCGTCTTTGAGGAATTTGAGGTATGCTTTGTTGCCGTCGACATCAATCTGATCAACGATGATTGTGTAACCTTCGCCGAGTTCCATTGTTGCACCGGTTTTTAAAGTGAATTTTTCGTCATCATCAATAACGAGTTTGGCCATCTTTTCAGCTTTAAGATCAGTGACTGTACCGTCGACATCAACGATGTTGAACGGAACGTATTTTTCGCCGAAGAAGCCCATAATATAGTACTGTTCATCGACAGCAGGTGTTCCGATTGTCCAGTTGTATTCGTAGTCAACTAACTTGGGTTCGGTTGTGTATTCAAGGTCTCCTTCTTGGATCTTGTCGCCTGTAACAGTGCCTGTCAAGGTTTCGGTATCAACAGAGTTGTCCATGTCATAATAGAAAGCTGCGAAATTTTCGAAGTTAAATGTGAAAGTGGAAGCAGTGTAGTCGAAAACACTACTGCGGATTTCGTAAACTCCAGGTTCAGTATAGACTTTGAAGAGGTAGAATTTGTCAACTGTGTCGTCGGCAATTTCAAAGTTCTTTTCTGTCTTGATGAAGATACCAGCACCAATTTCAGTGTCAGAGTCTGCACTCAAAGAGACATTCTCTGCAGTAAAAGTCAAATTGGTCGGACCTGCGACATCACATTCGAATTTACCGTACTTGTCATCGGATTTAATTTCAGTTGCGTTCTGGTAGTCAACTAACCACATACCGTCGATTTCGACAAGGCTGCTTTCTGTGCCCTGGAAAACGTCTTTGACGTGGACTCTCATGACCTGCATATCCTTTTCACCGAGAACGGTCAAGTTGAAAATCCAGGTAGAGGAAGTTAAGGAAGCTGTATCGTTAGTATTGACGATGCTTGAGTTGAGTTCTTTGCCGTCTTTCATGAGTTTGAGGTATGCTTTGTTACCGTCAACATCAATCTGGTCGACAATGATAGAATAGCCGCTTCCCATTTCGAGGGTTGCGCCTGTTTTTAAGGTGTATTTTTCATCATCATCGATAACGAGTTTTGCAATGTTCTGTGCCTTAATACCACTGACCGCTGCGTTCGGGTTTGAGGGGTCTCCGGTAACATTTGCTTTACCGAGTGCAACATAGGGTTCTGCGAAAAAGCCCATGACTGCATATCCGAAATATGTGGCTGCAGCACTGTCATTGAACCAACCGTCATACTCATATTCCTGGAATTTAGGAGTTGTAACGTATTCGATATCGAATGTGTTGGTTTTTGTACCTTTTGAGACGGTAAGCACTTCTGTGCTGACATCTTTGTCAAGGTCATAATAGAATCCTGCCCACTCACTGGCTGTGAGAACAGCGGGGGTGGTGTTAGTGTAAATGTCATCAGCATGCAAAACTTTACTTCTGATCTCAACTTCGTCGGCTGCTACTGCAGTTCCGATGAGTGCGAGAAGAACAAGTAATGCAACTAATAAGTGTTTCATTTGCATTTATTTTTCCTCCATATTAGAATGGTAAACGCGGGTTTTGCATTCGAAAAGAACGAAATTCAACGAATTGTGAAATGTGTTCGGAATATCACTGAAATATCCGGACGAACCGAATACAATGATAGTTACGAATACCCGAGCTTATACAGAGGTTAAAACTGACAAAAGGGTTATTAAACTTTTGCGGTCATTTAAATAAAAAAAAGGTCAAAATTACACTTTCAAACGATTGACAAGTCGATAATCGACGACAAGGATTTTAGAGAGCAGTAAAGCTATAATCCGAATTGAAGTAATCAGCCGGTTTTGTTTTAACTTGAAAAGTGTATGTTTAAGGACGAAATGTGACCGAAATTTCGGCACATTTCAGGACTAATTTTGAAAAATGTCGTAAATTCATTTAATTCTGCCGATGAATCGTCGTCAAAAATATTGAAAATATATATTAAGAGATTTCGGGAAAATCCGGTCGTTTTTGATTATGTCTCGCGGATTTCATCCTTGAAATGACGGACTTATATTGGTTTTCAGACAAATCTGTTTTTCTTAATAATTTTTTCAAATCTTTTCCGGATTTTGAAAAATCATTCCATCCTTTTTTTTCAATGATGTATAATAGACAGTCCAATTGCTCATACCGAATCCCGAAATCATCTTCATCGGATTGTCCGGCCCAAAAACCGGCTGACGGCGCTTTTGATAAAACCGAGTCCGGCAAATCCAGATATTGAGAAAGCAAACGAACTTCTGTTTTATACAAATCTGCGATCGGATCCAAATCAACGCCGCCGTCACCGTACTTAGTATAATACCCCGTTAAACGTTCGGTTTTATTTTTTGTTCCGATGACCAGAAGATGATTTTTGTTTGCATAATAATAGAGCATTGACATACGAAGCCGGGATTTTAAGTTACCGGTTGATATTAAATCCTCTGATTCTTGATGAAGAGAGGCAGAAGCGGCAGAAAAGACAGGCAATAAATTAATTTTATCGAGCGTCAGATTGAATTGACTGCACACTTGAGAAGCATCACGAAAATCAACTGAATCAATTCCAGTCAGATTATCGTAGGCGGATTCATAAAAGAAAAAAGGATGAACATTCTCCGGACCGATGGCTTTGACTGAAAGAGCGGCAACAAGTGCCGAGTCAATACCGCCCGAGAGGCCGAGAACAACGCCTTCGGCACCCGACCCTTTGACAGTTTTTTGAATAAATCGAATGATTTTTTTTTCAGCCGCTGCTGAATCAAATTTTCGGAAAGGTTTCGGAACGGAGATTTCGGATGACATAATAAATGTGTATAGGAGAAGGACTTTAAAACATATTCGGCAAAACGGCTGATTCACTCCGCGGAGTAATATTATAATGATAAAAAAAATACAGAAAGAAATAAATTATAACGAGCGCATTTATAGAACAACTAAAAGAAGAAGATACGCCGCTTCTAAAATTAAAACAGATGCAGCGGAAAAATAAAGCGGGAAAATTTATGAAAAAAATAGAGATGATTGAGCCGGAAATGACGGAACGGAAAAAGAGTAACAAAGCGGATGAGCTTCAAATGGAAGTTGAGAAGGTTTATCCGACAGATGACTTCGGTAAAGGTATCATCCCGCTGACATCCGAAGTTATGGAAATCCTCGGACTCACCGTCGGCGAACCCGTTGAAATTGAAGGAGAACGTAAAACGGTGGCGCGCGTATGGAAAGCGAATATATTGGACGGGTCCACCGATGAAACCGTACGTATTGACACATTTATCCGGTACAATGCAAAAGTAACCGTCGGCGACAAAGTCACCATTCGAAAAGCCAAAGTCGTTCCCGCTAAAAAAATAACGGTCGCGCCGCTTGAAGAAGAACGGCTGACGCTGACCGCTGAAATCGAAGACCGGATCCGGTACAACTTAAGAGAGCGTTATTTGGTCAAAGAAGACATCGTCCCCGTCCGAAAAGATATGCTCGGGCTCAATGACGTTTCCCAGCCGGAAATGAAAAAGCAGACGGTCGAATTCATGGTGACGCAGGTGACGCCGTCAAAATCCATGGTTGTCATCACCGACGAAACTCAAATCTCTTTTGAAAAAAGCGCTGAAGGATACCGCAAGAAACACATTTCATACGAAGACATCGGCGGCCTCGGTGACAAATTGGCTGAAATCCGCGAGGCGGTCGAACTGCCGATGAAACAGCCGCGCCTTTTTAAACGTCTTAAAATCAGCCCGCCGAAAGGTTTGATCCTTCACGGCATCCCCGGAACCGGAAAAACAATCATCGCGCGCGCTGTCGCGGATGAGATCGGCGCCAATTTTTATTATGTCGCCGGTCCCGAAGTCATACGCAGCGGTTACGGACAAAGCGAAGAAAAGATCAGAGAATTATTTACGGAAGCCGCCAAGAATGCGCCTTCGATCATATTTATTGATGAAATCGATTCCGTCGCGCCGAAGCGTGAACAATCGGGCGAGGTGGAAAGAAGAATCGTTTCGCAGCTGCTGACCATGATGGACGGCATGATGGACACGACTCAAGTATTCGTCATCGGAGCAACCAACCGAATCGACTCCATCGACCCGGCGCTTCGGCGTCCGGGAAGATTTGACAGGGAAATTGAGATCGGCGCGCCCGATGCTGCCGGCCGGGAAGAAATCATAAGAATTCATGCCCGGGCTATGCCGCTTGAAGGGTATCCGAAAATCCGGATGATTGAAACCGCGCTTCGAAAAGCGAAAGAAACGGCGAAATCCAATACTGAAAACGGCATCAAAGACGGAACAGCAGATAAATCAGCGGTTGCCGATTACACAAAAAAACTGGCGGCTGCAAAGGAACAGTATGAGCAGAATGCCAAGACGCTTTTTAAAGAAATGGCTGCGCAAACGCAGGGGTATGTCGGTGCCGATTTGGCTGCCCTCTGCCGCGAAGCGGCTTTAAACGCTGTTAAAAGAATTGCGCCGACGGTGGATTTGGATGAAAACTTAAGCGACGAGATTTTAGAAACGCTTGTCGTCACCAACAAAGACTTTGAAAAAGCAGTCAAAAACAGTGAGCCCTCCGCCCTCCGTGAGATTTATGTTGAAATCCCCGAAATATCATGGGACGACATCGGCGGCCTTGAAACCGTCAAGCGGCAGATCATTGAAACATTGGAATGGCCGCTCAAATATCCCGAAAAATTCGAACAGTTCGGCATTGCGCCGCCGAAAGGCATTTTACTTTACGGCCCGCCCGGAACCGGCAAAACCATGCTGGCGCAAGCCGTCGCCCATGAATGCGAAACCAGTTTTATCAGCATCAAAAGCACGGAATTGCTTTTGAAATGGGTCGGCGAATCCGAAAAAGCCATGAAAGAAATATTCAGAAAAGCAAAACAGGCATCTCCGACTATTATTTTCTTTGATGAAATCGATGCTTTCGCAACCGCTCGCGAAAGCGGCTCCGCCGGAACACGCTCGGTGGCTGAAAGCACGCTCAATCAAATGCTGGTCGAAATGGACGGCATCGAGCGCCTCAAAGACGTCTTCGTCGTTGCCGCCACCAACCGCCCGGACACATTAGATCCGGCGCTTATCCGCCCCGGACGTTTGGACAGAATGGTTTATGTCGGTGTGCCCGATTTGGCCGGCCGGAAATCCATCTTTGAGATATATTTGAAAAAGACGCCGCTGGCAGCGGATGTGAGCATAGACGATTTGGCGGAAATGACCGGCGGTTATACCGGTGCAGACATTGAAGCCGTTTGCCGCGAAGCTGTGATGACGGCGCTTCGTACAGATATGAGCGTTCAGGCCGTATCAGCAGAAAACTTCGCGGCGGCATTGGATGTCATCCGTCCGTCCGTCGGGGAAGAACTCAATGAAAAATATGAAAAGATGGAAGACTACATCAAACACAAAGACGAACCGGACGACGATTACTTTACGGCTTACAACTGATCCGAAGTTTTGGAATCAAAAATAAGCTTCAGAAATGAAAATGTATATAAAATAAAAGTGAATTTAATAAAGCAAAGAATTTGTTAACTTAAATTCGCTTTTCACAATTCAAAGAGGAAATGACAATGAAATATTACGCAAAGCGCCTTCTCGACAATAAAAAAATTATGTCGACTGACGCCAAAGAACTCGGAATGCTTGAAGACATTCACATCAATGCCAAAACCGGCTCCATCATGGATTTGGTTGTCAGCCCCGCAGACGGATTGGACATCGCCAAATACCAAAAGGAAGAAGACTACATCCTGATTCCGTTCAGCGCCGTCAGCGCCGTTAAAGATTATATCATTGTCGACAAAGACAAAGCCAAAACTTTCATGACGAAATAATCATTTCGTCCCCTTCTCTTTTTTATGGAAATGACATCAAAAAAGCATACATGCCGCACGGATCAAACATAATAATCGCGGCGTTCATCTTCCAATTCGATCAAATCATTTTGAATGAGATAATCAACCATTTCAGCAAACCCGTCACCATGCCCTTTTTGAAGAACATAATCCGCTTCTTTTTTAACGACATCCGTCGCGTTGGCAACGGCAAAAGAATAACCGGCCGCATGGAATAAATCAATATCATTATTGGAATCACCGACGGCAATAAAATCACCGGCTTTCCTGCCCATCATTTCTGCCGTTCTTTGAAGCGCATCCCCTTTACAGATATTTTTGTCTGTCAGATGGTATGCAAATTCAGCATCGACAAAATGAATGTTCGGAAAATCCGACAAGAACGGCAGAATGTCTTCTTTCGGAACCGTTTTGGCAAAAGAAACATCCGTCACCCGGTCACGGGAATCATAAACCGTCAAATCGAAATGTTCAAGCAGGAGGGTAAGCGCCGCGTTCAGTTCTTCCATACACGGTTCAATTAAAACCGGATCGGCGTCATAGGAAGGCAGTAAAAGGCCGCCGTTTTCCGCAACCAGCGGTGACCGCGTCCCCATCATCTTCGAAACGGCACGTGTAAAACAAAGCGTGTTTCCGGAAGCCAATATAAAAGGAATGCGGCCCGATATCATATGCGCCGCCTTAAGCGCCTCGGCCGACAGCCGCCGGTCATCGTGTGTAACCGTGCCGTCAATATCTGAAACAATTCCGGAGAAACGAGTCATGAAAAGAAAAAGCCGTATTCCGATATAGAAGTTGTGTCTGTGCTCGCCTGCCGCCGCAGGAAGTAAATTAAGCGGATTGGATTTAAAACAGATTGTTTTTCGATGACTGCCGCCAAAAAAACAATTAAAATGATTATACGAACAGCTTAATATACGTTAAAATCCAATTTCATAACAGATAAGCCATGGGTCAGAATCCTTTAAAAAAACATATACAGAGCTTTCAAAGTTGTCTTCACGGGGGATTGATTAAGGAAAGTGCAGAAAAATGCGGCCTTTCCGAAGATGAAATTTTGGATTTCAGCGCCAATCTCAATCCGTTTAAAACACCGTTCGATCATCCCGAATACGGTTTAGATTTTCTGAAGCTGGCTGCGGAATCATATCCCGACACTTACAATTATCCCGACAACAGGTATTTAAGATTCAGAGAAGCGGCTGCAGCGTTTCTGAACTCGGGAATTTCTTCAGATGTCCGCCTGACAAAGGAAAATATAATTCCAGGAAACGGATCCACTGAAATCATCCGTCTGTTCTGCCAATGCGTTTTAAACGACGGCGATAAAGTCATTATTCCGTACCCGACATTCGGGGAATATGAAATCCAGTGCCGTATCCAAAACGCCGAGATCGTTTACATCCCGCAGGAAAAAATCGAAACGATCACTGCCGAAGAATTAACGGAAATCGGCGCAAAAATTCTTTTTATATGCAATCCGAACAACCCGACCGCGGTGCTTCGGACACGCGAGGAACTGACACATCTGGCTGAAAGATGCGAGAAGTCTGAAACGGTTTTGTTCATGGATGAAGCCTTTATTGAACTCTCCGACCCGGAACAATCGGTCTGTGATTTGGTCGCCGGCAGCAAATTCATCTTTGTGATGCGGTCGCTGACGAAATGCTTCGAAATTCCCGGCATCCGCCTCGGCTTCGGCGCAGCGCATCCGGAAATTGCCGGCGCGCTCAACAATGCCCGCCTCTCCTGGAATCTCAGTCCGCTTCAGGAAAATGTCGGCGCCGCTTTGATGGGAATGGACGGCGGAGTCAACAGCGATTATCTGAAAAAATCCAGAGAACTGATTTTAAAAGAAGCGAATTTCCTGAAAGAGGAGCTTTCAAAGATTTGGGGATTCAAGCCGGGCGACGCAACGACGAATTTTCTGCTTGTCGATATCAGCGAAAGAACTGTCAAATCCACCGAACTCGTCGAGCGTTTTGCCAAGAACGGCATATTGATCCGCAACTGTATTTCATTCCACGGCCTCGGCGAAGATTATATCCGCATCGCTGTTCGGACACGCCCCGAAAACGAAAAATTCATCAAAACAATTTCGGTCGTTTTTGACGAATGGGCAAAGGATTTCGCGGACAGTGAACTGAAATCCGCTCTGACAACACACAAACAGGGTCTTCAGCAGAACAAACGTGAAACGTGTGAATATTATCCGTGTCATTTTGAAGGGCAGGACTGTACCTTCTGCTACTGCCCGTTCTATCCGTGCGGGGACGAGAGAGGCGGCGGCAAATACATTCAAAGTTCTAAAGGCGGCCAAGTCTGGAGCTGTGTGGACTGTTACATTCCGCACATTCCGTCCGTTGTTGAAAGAATGATGGAAGGTTTAATGGAAGAAGGAGAAACGGAAGAAATTCTGAAAAAAGAATGGAATGAGATCATCCTCCCGATTATGGAAGAAAAGGATGACGCGCATGTTCTCCGGTTATGCCGGAAAATCAAAGAAGAAAACGATAAAAATCCGCCCAAAAAAGGGAGAGGATCCTGAAACTTTGAACCCGTTTCACCTGTTAGGATGTTTACGCTGACCGGAGCCGAATGTTATGGTTTTAGAATTATTTCAAATGCTGACACCCCTGTATCAATACTTGTCGGAAGCTTTTACATATACGTCATCAGAATTGATTTTGGTTCTGCTTCTGGCCGTTTTGATTGATTTGGTCTTCGGCGAACCGCCCTCGGCGATTCATCCGGTCGTTTGGATCGGTAAACTGATCGGGTTTTTAAAATCCAAAGCTCCGAAAAAACACCGGAAACTTTACGGAACGCTGATGGCTTTAACAGTCGTTTGTTTTGCCGTCCTGCTGGGCGTTCTTGTTGTTTTAATCGCACATTACGAACAGATACCTTATGTGATCGGAATAGCCATTCAGGCCGTGTTCCTGAAAGCGACATTCGCCATCAAATGCATGGTTCAGCCCGCCAAAGAAATCCAAGAAAAACTGGACAGTGATATTGAAACTGTCAGAAAGGAATTAATGACATATGTCAGCCGCGACACATCAAAGCTGAGCAGAAGCCAAATCATATCAGCGGTTGTGGAATCCATTTCGGAAAATTACGTAGATGCGTTACTGACGCCGATATTCTTTTATGTCGTTTTCGGACCGCTCGGGCTTCCCGCAGCATACCTTTTCAAAGCGGCGAGTACCCTGGACTCGATGGTCGGGTACAAAAATGAAAAATACATTCATCTCGGCTGGTTTTCCGCTAAATTTGACGACGTGCTGAATTGGATACCGGCGCGGCTTTCCCCGATATTCATTGCCCTCGGCGCGGGCGTTTCAAATTTTATGATGGGCGGTCTTGAAAAAATGAAACCTGTTGACGGATTAAAACGCGCATGGAAAGAAAACAAAACGACACCGTCTCCGAATTCCGGATGGCCGATGGCGGCGGCGGCGGGAGTACTTCAAATCCGTTTTGAAAAACCGAATACATATGTGATCGGAAATGATTACAGAGAACCTGAACCGCAGGACATTTCGCGCGTTTCCGTTTTAGTCATTATGACTTCCGTCATCTCCGCCGTTGCCGGCGTATTGGCAATCGGCCTGATTTGGTACGCCGCCTCATTGATTTAAAGACAGGGAAAAGAAAATAAAAGAAAAACAATATTGTAAAAGAAGTTAAGAGAGGGGAGAAGAATGAAATTATCAAATATCGACGACGGATTCAAGAAGGAACAGCCTGATGTCATTGAAGAAGAAGCTTCAAGAAATATCATGGATGTCTTGAAAGGCTTCGGTATCACTTATGCGGATTTGGAAAACACCGCAATGGAATTTTATGTGCCGCATCCGGGAATTGAAACGGAAGAAAAAGCACGCGCTGTTTTTAAGAGAGAATTCGATTATGCAATCGGGGACTCAAATCTCCAGCTCTTGATTTATACGGCCCTTCTCTTGGAAAAAGAAGGAAAAGAAGGCACTCTCCCCGGCCTCAGTAAAAAATCATACGAACAGGATCTCTCATTTATCATTGCCGACGAAATCCTCGGCGAAGCCGTGGCCGGATACATCGGCGGCACCAAAGGCAAATTTGAATTCGTCCGTTTCGACAAAAATAAGCCCGGCATATTGAAAGAACTCGGCATGTTTATGGACGATATCATCGGCGGTCTGCTCGGCGGCGTTTCAGCCAACATGTATTCGCGCGCGATATCGGAAGATGCGGAGGAAAAGAAATGACACTCCGGGAAGCATTCAAAGCAGGGTTCGGATTTTTATCCGTCATTCCCGTCGGCATCACGATGGAAGGCATTGAAGCGCTGATGAAACGCCTGTACATGTATCCTGTTGTCGGTTTCTGCCTCGGCATTTTAATCGGCATCATCACCTTTATCGCGGAAATCATTCTGCCGACGCCTTTGACGATTATTGCTATTATGCTCGCCGTTTACGGCATCATCTGGTTCAACCATTTGGATGGCGTTGCCGACATGGGCGACGGCATGACGGCACACGGATCTTTGGAAAAGAAAAGAAAAGCGCTGAAAGATATGGCTCTCGGTATCGGCGGCGTTGCTTTCGCTGTTCTTCTGATGCTCTTCTTCTATGCATCTCTGTCGGCACTTGAAAATGCGGCTGCCGACCTGAATAATGTGCATATGCTGCCTTTTGCGGGATTGTTTTCAATCCTTTGGTCAGCGGTTTTAAATTCCGAAATGACAGCGGTTTGGAGTGTTCCCGTCATAACCGCATCTCTCATGGCGTTGACACTGATTGCGGCCGAAACAAACGGTAAACAAGCCATGCTGACAATCGCCGCGTTCGGCAAATCTTTCAGCGAAGGGCTCGGTTCAATGACAATTGCCGGCGGCACCCGCAAAAATTTCATCATCGGATTCATCTTCACGGCAGTTGTTTCATTCCTGCTTCTCGGCCTGCTCGGTCTTGCCGCACTCATTGTTTCAACTCTTGCCGCCCTTCTGATATTAAAAATCAGCAACCGCCACTTTGAAGGATTAAACGGCGACGGCATCGGAACCGCTAATGAAGTAGGACGTATCATCACAATTGCAACCATTGCGGTTATTCTTTCTCTGTTATACGGAGGGATGATTTGGACGCTCTGATTATGGCCGGCGGATTGGCGCAGCGAATGGGCTGCGGTGAAAAATCCTGCATTAAATTAAACGGCAGACCATTGATTTCGTACATAATTGATGCGCTTCAGGATGCGGAAGGCATTGAAAAGATCCATGTGTCCGTCACGCAGGCAACGCCCGAAACGAAGAAACTGATTGAATCGGAATATCCCGAAATTCATTTAATCGAAGCGTCTGAAGGCAGTTATGTCGGCGACATGATTTATTCCATCAAAAAAGCGGCATTGATCGGGCCCGTCATGGTAGTCATGTGTGATTTGCCGCTGGTCCGTTCCGACATCATCGAGGATGTTCTTGAAAAATATGAAACGTGTGATGAGCCGGCAATGTCCGTCTATGTGCCGATTGCGCTTTGTAAAAAGATAGGAATTCGGCCGGACACGGTTTTTCATAAAAATACGAAACTAATCGTGCCGACCGGCATTAATATTTTAGATGCATCAGATATTAATAACGAACAGCCGGATTATAATTACATCGTCGACGACCCGCGTCTGGCCATGAATGTCAACACACCGGAAGACCTGGAAAAATGCCGTCAAATGCTTTCGCAAGGATTCGACTGACGGGAAACAGAAAATTAAATTAAAAATTATTCGTTAAGGCTGAATGCTCAGTCTTTAACATTTGTTTCAATTCTTTTTGCTTCCTTTGACAGGAATTCGAATAATTCCATGCCCCATTGGTGGGAACGTTCGCCCGAACTCAAAATATATCTGGAATCAAATCTGTTGTCGCTGTCAAACAATCCGAGCAGCACAATGTCGTTCGTCACAGATATTTCCGTGATGCCGAGACCGTCGGGAATAACATAGAATTTAGTATTTTTCCAATCCAGGAATTTAACATCATCCAATTCGGACGTGCCGTCATAAACATATTCGGACAGAATTCTGTCAAAAACGGATTGAGAATAGATTAATGTCAAATCGCAGCCGTTCTTAATCATGGTATTGTACATTTTGTTGTACTGCGGCTGGAAGAAATTGGAAAGCGTTCCGCAGAACGTCGCGTCAATCATTGCTTCCACAACATCTTTATTGGCATCGAAAACATGTGCCAGATCAGACTCAAGCAATTTGCACGGACCAAGCTCTCCGATGCGGTCAAGAAGAACAGTCGGAATACGCGACAAGTCGTGTGTTGCCCAGTATTTCTGATTATTTTCGTAGACACACAGAATGTTTAAAAGCTGTTTTGAATTATTGGCAATCGCGCGTCCCATATCGGTCAGATAATACACGCGGTCTTTGCTGGTGATGAGATCCCATTCCTCCAACTTTTTGATTTGCGGAATCATCGCACCCCAATTGACATTTAACTTATCTTTGATATCGTCAGATGTCTGGGGCCCCTCAAGTAAAAGGAGGAGCAGATTCTTTCTTTTATCGGAAAGAAAAATTGTATCTATTAAACACGATTTCATATTGATGTAACCTCCTGACATCAACAAATTAACGGTTTTCAAAACTGCAAACCCAAAAATCGACAATCGAGAAATCCCCATCTCGTCCCGACTTTTACGGAAAGCCTGTCATCGAACAAATCATTATTCGTCCCGACATTCCGGAAAACTTGATTCCCCGAATTAACCGCATTGTAATATTAGAGAAGAAAGGATTTGAATGTTTCGATTGTAAAATTAGAAAAGAGAATGATTTTGAATAAGAACTCGGAAATTATAACGCCATTAGAATCGGATTTTACAATATGAGCTTTAAAATGCAACCCTATATTAAAAATTTTTCGGCAAAATATATTGAATATAGATTAAGAATATTAAAAGAACAAATAAAAAAATCAAGATTCATACCATTCGGCATCATCAGAATCATTTTCACAGTGTATGACAGCGTCATCAACTTCTGCCGCTTTGCCGGAAACATTGACCTGCGCCATGGCTTCCGAAATCGCACCGGCAAAATCCGATAAATAATCAGAACACGAGAGACTGTTGTAAATGAATTTTTTATTCGGCTGGATATTGCGCTCCACTGTTTCGGAATGCGGAACAACGGCGACGGGAATACCGGTCTGTTCGGCGGCCTTTATCATCGCTTCTCTGAAATCGCCGATACAGTAAGCGATTCTGTATTCGTAATTGTCTTTCGTCCGTTCCAAATATTCGGAAATCCTTTTGGTTTCGGTTTTTAAGAAATCCCGCTTCACTTTTGCGACATTGCATTGACCCATCATGAAAGAATAATTCATGAAAGGATATTCAACATCAAGCTCTCTCGGAACGACACCGCAGGTTCCGAAAGTGACGATATGTACATCTGTATCATCCAGCAGAGAGTAAATAATTTCATCAAATTTCTGATGAGACGGACTGGTATGATACGGTTTTTTCTTGGAACACGGCACAAAAATGCAGATTTTGCGCGACGGAATTTCATATTCGGTCACAATCCACTCATTGGCGCGTTCCATATCCGGATGGTGAATGATATTCTCAGTATCGAGCGGTTCATTTGAACGCTCTTCTTCGGGAATAATGCGGGTCATTAACTCCCTAATGCACCTTCTCCTATTAAAAAAAGTCCCCGGGATTCAAGGAAGAAAAACCATAAAGCATAAAAGAAAAGGAACATATTAAACAAATTATTAAAAGAGTCGGAGAAAAAAGAATGCCGGAAATAAAATTAGGAATTGATGAAGCGGGAAAAGGGCCTGTTATCGGTCCCATGTGTATTGCCGGCGTCTGCGCAACAGCGGAACAGGAAAACAAATTGAAGATTTTGGGTGTTGCTGATTCCAAGAAACTCACACCGAAAAAAAGAGAACAGCTGGCAATTTCCATCAAAAAATACGTCACTTCATGGTATATTTATGAAGTGGCGCCGAAACAGATTGACGATCTCCGGAAAATCATGACAATGAATGAAATCATGGTTCTTTGTTTTTCAAAAGTGATGGAAGAGCTGTCCGTCCCCAAAGATACGGCGTTCAGCACGGTGATTTTAGATGCCGCCGATGTTTCAGAAGAACGGTTCGCCGGCCGTGTTCATGATGAATACGCCAAAAAATACGGAGACCGGGCGGATAAGATCGAATATATTTCAAAACACAAAGCTGACGCCATCAGCCCGGTCGTCTCCGCAGCCTCCATTTTGGCAAAAACGCGCCGTGACGATTTGATTGAAGACATCAAGAAAAAGGAAAATATTGATTTCGGAAGCGGATATCCGTCCGACCCGAAAACAAAATTGTTTTTAGAAAATTACGCGAAAGAACACGGCGATTTTCCCGATTACGTCCGTAAATCATGGAAAACGGCCGAAAATCTTCTTTAATTCTTTTGATCATATTGTTCGAAGCGCATCGACAGGATTCATATCTGCCGCGCGCTTTGCCGGGTAAGCGCCTGCCAGAACACCGATGATGACTGAAATAATAATGGCGGCAACGATTGCACCGTAAGAGAGAGACATGGTGATTCCTAAAAGTGATGAACCGATATAGGAAATGACCAGGCCCAAGACGGTTCCGATGGCACCGCCGATGACGCTGATGACGATGGATTCGATGATGAACAGAACCAAAACATCATAAGACGTATAACCGAGCGCTTTGAGCGTCCCGATTTCTTTTGTCCGTTCGGTCACGGTCACGATCATAATGTTCATGATACCGACGGAGCCGACAACCAGCGAGATGCCGCCGATGGCGATTAAGAACAGCTGCAGCGTCTGTGTCATGGAACTGACCTGCTCCAAAATTTCAGCCTGATTCATCGTTGAAAAAGGAACCAAATCATCATTGTCCAAATTCCGCTCGGAAACACCCAGATTGCGGGCCAGATTTTTTTCGACTTCATCGTTTGTTTCCTTAATGGTATCATTGGATTCGGTCATGGCGAAAATCAGGCGGTAATCCTGTTTGCCGGTCATTTCCTTCAGAACGGAAATCGGAATGTAAATGGCTGTATTGTAATCACTGCCCTGAACAATGTTTGTTTGATTGGATCCGGCAACGCCTTTCACGCTGAAAGTTCGGGACACGTATTCCTGCGTATCGTTGTTGTAAACGGTAATTTGGATGGAACTGCGCGTTGAAATTTGGTTTTTGAATTTATCTTCCGAAATGTTTTTGCCGATGACCGCAACGGAAGTATCCTGATCCGTAATGAAAAAACCGTCCATCATAGGAATCGCACCTATTTCCTCATAATCCTCCGAGACACCCGTAATTGTCAGATTTTTGGATTCCCCCATAAAAGTCACTGTTCCCGACGCCGACAGAACCGGAGAAGCCGCTTCAACGCCGCGCGTATTGCGGACAATATCCACCTGCTGGTCAAAGAACAGGTTTTCTTTGGAAGACATGATCATGATGTAATTGGAACCGCTTGAGCTGATCTGGTCCGAAAAATAAGCACCGAAGCTTGCGCCGAGCGTAAACGTGGCAATCACCGCGGCAATGCCGATAATAATACCGAGAGCGGTGAGCCCCGACCGTAGCTTGGAACTTTTCAAACTTTCGACCGCCATTTTCGCACTGTGAGAAATACTGATCATTTTTGTCACCCCTCAAATATCCCTCAAAGCGTCAACCGGGTTCATTTTTGCGGCGCGGTAAGACGGCTGTGCGCCGGCCAGAACACCGACCGCGACAGATAAACCGACACCGATCAAGACTCCCGAGAACGGAACAGACATGGTCAGTCCCAGCATGCCCGCGCCGATGTACGCAATAATCAGACCGATGACCGTTCCGATCAATCCGCCGATGGCGCTGATAATAATCGATTCGACTACGAATAGCATCAAAACATCTTTTGAGGAGTATCCGAGCGCTTTGAGCGTTCCGATTTCACGGGTCCTTTCCGTCACCGTCACAATCATAATATTCATAATGCCGACTGCCCCGACAACCAATGAAATGCCGCCGATGGCTAACAAAAATGTTTGGAGCGTAGTTGTCAGGCTGCCGATTTCTTCTAAGATTTCCGCCTGGTTCAATGTCATGAACGGCACTTTCTCATCATCATCCAGATCCCGTTCGGAAACGCCCAAATTCCGGCCGAGACGTCTTTCGATTTCATCCGTCGTGGCATTGATGTCCTCGCGGGAATCGGACATGGCATAAATCTGATTGTAAGCTGTTTCTCCCGTCATCTGCTGCATAATATGCGTCGGAATGGCAATCAGTGTGTTTTCACTGCCGCCGGTTACCAGATTTGCTTCTTCGGAACCCAAAATACCGATAACTTTGAATGATTCCGTTACGTATTCTTTGGTATATTGATTGTAAAGCGTGATCTCAATCGTGCTTCGCAGACCGATTTCTTTGCGGAATTCTTCCCGGGAAATGTTTTTGCCGACAACGGCCACATACGAATCCTTATCGGTAAACATCTGCCCTTCGTAAATCGGCAGTGACAGGATTTCTATCATGTCTTCCTGCGTTCCGAGTATCGTCAGATTTTTCTGCTCATTAGCAAAAGTGATGACGCCTGTCTGAGACATTTCCGTTGCGACGCCCGTCACACCGGGCGTATTCCGGACAATGTCCAATTGCGCGTCATAGAAAATATTCGGCTTGGATGCAGAAACCAAAATATAATTTGAACCCTGCGTGTCCAGTTGCTCCGTAAAATAACCTGTAAAACTGGTGCCGAGCGTAAAAGTCGCAATCACGGCGGCAATGCCGATAATGATGCCGAGTGCTGTCAGACCTGAGCGAAGCTTAGAGCTTCTCAAACTTGCAATTGCCATTTTAAAACAATAAGACAGACTGATCATTTCGGAATCTCTTGAAATTCTATATTTTACGGATTTTAAATATTTATTATAATTTTTGCTAAAACTGTTTCATTGCTCATAAATTCTTCTGAAAAATCGAATCAGATTTTGATTTTTCAAAACAGAATGTTCGCCGGCCTCGGATTTAAGCTGTCCTCAGCGCATCTACCGGATTCATTTTTGCCGCGCGCCGCGCCGGATAAACACCGGCAATCACGCCGATCAACACGGAAATACCGATTCCGAGGAACAGCATACTGAGCGGGAAAGCCGTCGGCATGCCGAGCAATACAGCGCCGATGTATGAAATAATCAAACCGATCATCGCGCCGATAAATCCGCCGATGCCGCTGATAATCACGGATTCGACCAGGAAAAGAACCAAAACGTCTTTGGAAGTGTAACCGAGCGCTTTGAGCGTTCCGATTTCTTTGGTTCTTTCCGTGACCGTGACAAACATAATATTCATAATGCCGACCGAGCCGACAATCAATGAAATGCTGCCGATGGCAAGCAAAAAGTACTGAATCGTGGACACCATGCCGTTCACTTCTTCAATCAAATCTGCCTGATTGATGAAATAAAGCGGAACAGCACTTCTGTTATCATATTCGCGCTGAGAAATGCCCATGTTCCGCATCAGATTCAATTTGATTTCTTCTTCGGTTTCATTGAGAATCTCCATTGATTCGGCTGTTGCATAAACACTGTTATAGAAGTCTTTTCCGGTCATTTCCTGCAGAACTTCAATCGGTACGTAAATCGTCTTGTAAGAGCCGATTGTGACCATTGATGCCGGGGTTTCCATAACGCCTTTAATCGTAAAGGTTCGCGTGACATCTTCATTGTCTTCATTTTTCACGGTCATTGTGATTCGGGAACCTGTACCGATTTCATTCTTGAATTCATCCACCGCCGTGTCGTGCCCGATAACAGCCATGAAGGAATCTTTGTCGGTGATGAAACTGCCTTCTTCGATCGTGACCGACGTGACATTTTGATAGTCCTCCGTCACGCCGTATATTTCAATCGTTTTCGTATCTCCCATAAATTCAACGTCGGCCGTCGCGCTGATCACCGGCGAAACATCAACAACGCCTTTCGAATTACGGATGACATCGATCTGCTGTTCATGAAGCAAATCGTCTTTGTAAGCGCCGATGGCGATATAATTGGAACCGCTGGCATCGACTTCACTGCTGAAATAATCGCCGAAACTGCTGCCGAGCGTCAGGGTCGCAATCACCGCGGCAATGCCGATGATGATGCCGAGCGCTGTCAGGCCGGAGCGCAGTTTGGAACTTTTTAAACTGGCAATCGCCATATTCGTGCTGTACGCGAGATCAATCATTGTTCCGCCTCCATCATCATCACATATCCCTCAATGCGTCAACAGGATTCATTTTAGCGGCACGGTACGACGGCTGCGCGCCGGCGAGCACGCCGACAAAGACGGACAGGCCGACACCGACCAGAATACTCGAATACGGGAAAGCCATCGGCATGCCGAGCAAAGATGTCAGCACATACGCCGCCAGCAAACCGGCAAGTGTTCCGATAATGCCGCCGAGAACACTGATAATAATGGATTCGACAACGAACATCGTCAAGATATCTTTTGCCGAATAACCGAGCGCTTTCATTGTTCCGATCTCTTTGGTTCTTTCCGTCACGGTGACAATCATAATATTCATAATGCCGACAGCGCCGACGATCAAAGAAATGCCGCCGATTCCGACAAGGAAATACTGAAGCGTTGCCGTTAAACTTTGGAACTGTTCAAGCATTTCGATCTTGTTGTTTGTCGTAAACGGCACTTTGCTTTCATCATCCAGATCCCGCTCGGAAACGCCCAAATTGCGGGCCAGGCGGCGTTCGATTTCATCTTCCGTTTCATTAATCGAATTAACATCGTCAACCACAGCGGTCATGACATTGAAATCCGTTCGGCCGGACATCTGCTGCATCGTTTTAATGGGAATGAAGATGGAACTCTGCCCGTAGGAATAGCCCAATTCCGAATCAGAACCGGCAATGCCGATGACTTGGAAAGATTCGGTGACATATTCCTTTGTATCATAATTATAAATCGAAATGTCAATCGAACTCCGGACGCCGATTTCATTTCGGAAGGAATCGTCGGCAATACTTTTTCCGACAACCGCAACATACGAATCTTTGTCCGTAAAGAAACGGCCGTCCGTGAAATTCATTTCCATCACGTCGGACATGCTTTCATTCGTGCCGATGACCGTGATGTTCTGCTCTTCATTCGAAAAGCCGACCACCCCCGTCGCGCCCCATTCGATGGTAACACTTTCAACGCCGGGCGCGTTGGCAACGAGATCTGCCTGTTGTTCGTAGAAAATACGTTCTTTTGTCGAATAGATTTCAATGTACGGCGGTCCTTGATCCATTTGAGAATTGACATAACTGCTCATACTGTCGCCGAGCGTAAAAGTGGTAATAACCGCGGCAATACCGATGATAATCCCGAGCGCTGTCAGTCCCGTGCGCAGTTTGGAGCTTTTCAAACTGGCAACAGCCATAGAAATGCAATGAGATAAACTGATCATATAGACACCATACGTTTTGAGAACAAATGTTTTTAAAAAAATGAAAACATGCAGCTTACAGATTTTTCGGAAGCTGCATCGTCACCCTGCATGATCAGAATATTACTCATTCTTCTTTGCAAGCTTTTTCTCTTTTCTGGCCGCCCATTTTGCCTGAACGGCTTCTTTTTGGATTTTTAGCCAGTCAATCAAGGACATATCTCTCTTTTTCTTGAGGTAGAAATGCCCGGCAACTGCTGCAATCAAAAGAATGACAATCAGATAGATGATGTAAGTTCCGATACCGGAAGACTGTTTGATTACAGGACCGATATCGAGTTTGACCGTGTCTTCATGGTAATTGTCGCCGTTGTAATAAACTGCTTTGAATTCCACATTAGAATCGCCGGTGCCTTGAGTGATATTGAATTTAGCCGTGTACAAGTCATCGGGTTTCATTTCACCGATGAAGTATTCGGTCGGATAGAAAGACATGCCTTCGGCGACCGGAACGATGGAAACGCCGCGGACGGTTCCCTGATGGTAATTGACAATATCGATTTCAATGGTTTTTCCGGAAGCGCCCATGGCAGCCGCTTTGGACTGAATGGCTTTGATGCCGGAAGAGTCGACTTTGATTTCAACATTTCTCTTGATGTTGTACTCATAAGAACTGCCGGTCACGTTTAAGGTTAAAAGGTAAGTGCCGTCGGGCGTGTCTTCGGGAACGCTGACGCGGAACGGAATAGAAATATTATCTCCGGGCGCAATGATACCGAGGTCGTTGACTGCTTCACTTTTGACGATAATGTTGTCCTTGGAATACATGTCAGCCGACTGGATTCTGGCATTTGTCATGTAAACGCTTTTGTTGGATGTGGAAACGGTTTGGTTGGTCGCGTTATTTTTCAATGTCACCCAGATAATACCTTCATCACCGGGCATGAAAACTTCGGGATTGCTGGTCACATTTTCAATAATAAGCGTACCGCGGTTGTCCGTGTCGACAATTCCGCCGATATTGACCGAGAATTTTTCTTCAATCCAGGTGCTGCTGTTGTTTGATTTGTAACGGACCGTTAATTCACGCGGGCCGTCGGGAGCATCATTTGCGACATACATCACATATTCATGGTAAACTTTGGTACCGGCATAGATGTTGTCGTAAGTTTTTGAAGATTCCGAAGAAGAGGCGGAAAAGACACCGTCGGAAACAACTTGAACCGTCACGTTGTTTAAGGTACCGTCACCGATATTTTCGGCCTGAATCCAAAAACGGATTTGCTGCCCGGGTTGAGCAGGGTATGGCGTTTGATCCACAAGCGTAATTTTTAAACCGGCTGCTGCCGATGAAACGCCTGAGAACAGCGAGAGGATAAGCATAACTGCGATAAGTATTCGAAGTGCAGAGCTGAATGTTTTTTTTGACATAGATTCACCCATAATACAAATAAAAATTAAAACTCTGCCGAGACCAAAACGGTACTCCAAAGTTCTAATGTTTACCAATTTCGAAGAAGTAGTTTACAATTCACCTTTATATAAGTTTCCCTATATTAAATGTATTTAAGATATAAGATATAAATAAATCTTAATCAAAAAACTGTAATAATGAAAAAGATGACTTTTAAAATCAAAAACCTTGAAACGGACAAAGAGCTTGACGATGTTGCCGCATTGGCAAAAGAAGTCTGGACAGAGCATTACACGCCGCTCATCGGTGCGGCGCAGACGGAATATATGATCCGGGTTTTTCAATCCCCCGAAAGGATTAAAAATGACATTCGGGAAAAGAATTACAAATATTTCGCGGTTTTTCCCGACGGCAGTGGGGAGCAGGTCGCATACCTGGCGCTGCACCCGGATGAAAAAGGAGTCTTTGTCAGTAAGATATATGTCAAAAAAGAGTATCGGAGAATCGGAATTGCAAAAATGCTGATCGATTTTTCGCTGAAATTCGCAAAAGAAGAGATTTACTCTCCGCATTCGGTTTATGACGCTTCAAAAAACAGCCGCCCGTGTCTTTGGCTGACGGTCAATAAAGGGAATTCGGGATCCATTGAATTTTACAAAAAAGAAGGTTTTTTGATTGACAAAGAAGCCGTTACGGACATCGGTCATGATTTTTACATGAACGATTACATTATGACATTGTATTTCGATGCCGAAAAAGAATAAGCGGAAAAAAGAAAAGAATCAACTGTTTGTTGATTCCTGTGTTGCTGCGCTCGCTGTTTCATGCGAAGCCAGCTGCTCCATGACGGTCATCTGTTCATCCCGGATATGCTGCACATACTCAGCGGCCGGCACATCAAGCGTAATCTGTCCGTCGCGAATCGTAATCACACGGTCTGTTTGAACGGCGAGTTCGTTATTGTGCGTAATCATGATAATGGTCGAACCGTTCCGGTTCAGTTCCCGGAAATAATCCATAACTTCTGCAGTTGTTTTGGTATCCAGATTACCGGTCGGTTCATCGGCCAAAAGAATAACAGGGTCATTAATCAAAGCACGAGCAACGGCAACACGCTGGATCTGACCGCCGGAGAGCTCCGAAGGTTTGTGTTTCATGCGCTCTTCCAGGCCGACCATTGTGAGAAGTTCCCGGGCTTTTTTCGGATAATCAATGCCTTCTTTTTTACTGGCGTAAGTCGGAAGCATCACGTTTTCATAAGCGGTCAATCTCGGGATGAGGTTGAACTGCTGGAAAATAAAACCGATTTCCATACCGCGCAGATGCGCAAGTTCATTGTCATCCAATTGATTAATGTCCTGCCCGTTAACGGCAATGATGCCTGATGTCGGACGGTCCAAACAGCCGAGCAGGTTCATAAGCGTACTTTTACCGGACCCGGACGGACCGACAATAGCCACAAAGTCGCCTTGATGAATTTGAAAATTGACCCCTTTTAAAATAGGAACTTCTTCATGTCCTAAATAATAAGTTTTATAGACATTATTTACGTCAACGACAACTTTTCGGGAACCGGTTTTTTCATTCATTTCTAAAAAACACCTCGTTTTTATTTTGGAATAATTATGTTGGAGTAGAGCCAAGGGATTTATACTTATCCCAATGTGAACCGATTTTCAGAAGAAAAGTTGACAATATAACAAAGAGGAACGGAGATATAAAAAAGAAGAGAGAAGATAGATTAAGCAGGCAGGAGGATATAAAAAACGCAGAGGGAGGTATAATAGAATAGAGATAAGACAATATATATAAAAGGAGTTCAATACTAATTTTGCACGCACTGTTTTTAAAAAAGACAGGAGAAATGAATATGATTAAAAAATCCGTATTAAAATTATTGAACGAGCAGATTAACAAAGAATTTTATGCTGCTTACCTTTATCTCGGCATGTCCGCCAAATGTACAGATATGAACAGAGACGGTTATGCCTCATGGCTTAGAATCCAAGCCGAAGAAGAAATCGAGCACGCCATGAAAATTTATGACTACGTCACCGAACAATCCGAAAGCGTCGAATTAACACCGATCGCAAAGCCGGACATCAAAGGAAAAACGCTTTTGGACTTTTTCAACCAGGCGTATGAACATGAACAGCTTGTGACAGCCTCCATCAATAACATTATGGATGTTGCCGTCAAAGAAAAAGACTATGCTTCACAGGTCTTCCTTCAGTGGTTCGTGACCGAACAGATTGAAGAAGAAAACCAGACATCCAATATCAGAGATGACCTGGCTTTGGCAAAATCCGACACCGCCGCAATTCTTGCAATCGAAAAGAGACTCGCCAAAAGAAAAGAAGGCGACGACTGATTTAAATTAAATAAAACGCCAATAAAACGGTAAAAAGAATTCTTTTCAATTCTGTTTACCGTTTTTGAATAATTTTTTTGAAAAACGCCTCTTCCCGACGGCTATTTATAGCACGAACCCGTCCGTAACTTTGCAAAAACGATTCAAACGTTTTACATGGGTACCAGTAACAAGAGGCAAATGAATGGCAAATAATTTTTGTTCTAATTGCGGTGAACCGATTTCCGAACCGGACGCAAATGTTTGTACCAACTGCGGCAAACCGCTGCGGCAACCGCAAACCGAACCGACGACTAACGAAAGTTATCAGAATACGACCGGCGGCAGTTTCCAGCAATCCGGAAGCAGCAACGCACAGCAATCAGGAAGCGGCGACGCGCAGCAAACCGGAAGCAGCAACGCACAGCAATCAGGAAGCGGCGACGCGCAGCAAACCGGAAGCAGCAACGCACAGCAGACATGGAACAGCGATGCACACCAAACAGGGAACGGTGATGCACACGATACCGGCAGTGAACAGCATGCACGGAATGAAAATAAGAACACATACACTCGTCCCGAGAATGTTGTTTATCCGAAAGAGAAAAACCCGATTGTTTCGGTGATTTTATCATTCCTTTTCCCGGGTGCCGGCCAGGTTTACAACGGTAACCTGAAAAAGGGTCTGATGATTGTGGCGGGAGCCATCATTACGTTGTTCATCTTCTTCCCGGCTTCATTTGTTGTTTGGATTTACAACTTGTATGACGCTTACACCGACGCCGATAAGATGAATAAAGGACAAATCCCGTACGCAGAAGCGACGACTCAAGATGTTCTGATTTATGCGGGCGCATTTATCGGTTTGTTTATAGTGCTCTTTATCATCTTTTTCATCATCGGGCTTTTGTTCGGCGCTTTGATGTTCTTCTGAACAAAATGACATACGGATTGTTTCAAATCCGTATTCAACTTATTTTTGTAAAATGAGTTCATCCAACGGTTTCCGAGCATTTGTTCCCGGTGAAGATTCGTTCGGGTGACCGACAGCAATCACCGCCGTCAATTCAAAATTGTCGGGCGCTTCCAATATTTCAGAAACTTTATCTTTGTTTTTCAAAATTTCACCGAGCCACACGGCACCGAGATCCATAGAATGTGCCGCAAGCAATATGTTTTGAATACAAGCGCCTATTGCCATCAAATCTTTTTCACGGTGATAAGCGGAGGCCGTATCTAAAAAAACGGCAATCAGAGACGGGGCAGAATCAATAATATGCGAAGAATGGGTCAACGTGGATAGCTGCTGTTTAACGCTGTTCTCCTCAATCACGGCAAACCGCCATGGCTGGTTATTTAAGCCGGACGGCGCGAAGCGGGCGCATTCAAGCAGCGTTGAAAGGGTGTCTTTTGAAATCGGATCGGATAAATACTGCCGAACACTGCGGCGGGAAAGAATGATGTCAACGGTTTCATTTTGAATCATAAAATCACTCATAAATCGTTTAAAATAATTATTAACCTAATTTCAGAATAGTATTTATAATTTTGAACGGTAAATAAACGGTAAGGGTTAAAGGGGCACAAATTTGGTATAAAATCATAAAAGAGGAAAAATATGGCAGCAAATTATTGTTCCAATTGCGGTGAACCTTTAAAGGAATACGCAATTGTATGTTCCAACTGCGGCAAACCTGTCCCCGGACGGAGCGGCGTACACGGGACCGAAAGCGAATCCGAAACACGCACCGAAGAGAAGGTCCATGCAGAACAGGTTTATCGAGACACGCCGAAAAACACTTCAAATCAATCGAAAAATACATTTTTCGCGCTGATTTTATCATTCTTCATTCCCGGCCTCGGCCAGGTTTATAACGGTCGCTTCTGGAAAGGTGTCGGTTTCATGATTGCGGTTCCTCTCGGAACACTGCTCTTGATTCTTCCCGGTCTTGCTATTTGGATTTGGGGCATGTATGACGCGTACAGTGAGTCAGAGAAAATAAACAAAGGAGAATTGCCATATAAAGAGCCGACCGTTTGGGAAATTATCGGTTTCCTGTTGCTCCCGATTTTGATCGGACTGGCAATTGCATTCATCCTTGTTCTCTTCTTCATGGTCATTGCCATTCCGCTGGCCTTCATTTAACGGCTCGGTATCGGAGGAAGAAAAATGGCATATTGTACAAACTGCGGAAAGCCGATGGATGAATCGGCTTCCTACTGCTCTGATTGCGGTTCGCAAAGCGGTAAAAAAACAACGCAGAATAACGACGGCAGTTTTACGGACAGAGTTGAAAAAGAAGCACGGAATTTCATGAATAATAAAGAACCCTTTATTGCGGCAATTCTGTCTTTTATTTTTCCGGGGCTCGGCCAGGTGTATAACGGAGAATTCAAAAAAGGACTTTTCATTCAAATCGCATACATCATCACGTGGATGGCGGCATTTATTTTCTTTTTGTTTGCACTCATACCGATTGTGATTTTGATTTTTGCGATATATGACGCGTATACCAACGCCGATAAAATGAGAAAAGGAATCGATCCGGTTAAAAATCCGTCGTTGAAAGAAATAGTGATTTTTTTGTTCTGGCCGATTATATTAATCTTCGGAATTTTCCTGCTGCTGATGGCGCTTGTAATCATTGTGATTATCATCGCATTACTTGCTGGGCTGTTTGCAGTTGTTTTCGGAACTTTAATCTGAAGGTTCCGTAAAAAAGATGAAGATCAAATCCGATCTTCATGAAATTTATTTTTTCCAGCGTTTTAATTCGGGGAAATACTGCTGCATCATTGCACGGGCAGTTTCTTCGGTCATCCCTTCGTTGACGGAAACCATATGCGGGACACAGATCTCGATCATTTCTTCCATCGTTGTGTCGGGTGCCGTAAATGCGCCGTCTTTATAACAATAGACGCAGTACTCGTCGCTTTTGCTTCCGTCTGTTTCTGTTCCTTTCAGATCGCCGGCTTCGTCCATCGGCATGGCGCAGCATTGGCAGAATAAGGTGTTTTCGGGGAATTCAGGTGCTTCCATAGTTTTTTACTCCATTTTTGTTTTAAAATTAAAATGATACGGAACCGATATCATCCATATCAACAATGACATCCGCTTCTTTAACGCGGATTTCATAAACCGTCAGCGTGTCACCGATCATGTCATACATTTCCGCAAGTCCGGGAGAATGTTCCACAAATAAATCTTTGACATCATTTAAAGACAAATCGCTCTGACAAACGACAGCGCTGTGCGCGCGGACATGAGGTGTGTCATCCGGAGAGAGAGGAATCGTTGTAAAAGCTGCCGAATCGTTTTCTTTGAGTTCGGCAATTTTACCGCTTTCCGCGCCCGTCGAAAAATAAAGAACAGACGGTTCGTTCTCATTGAAACAATAATTGACAATTCGAACGTTCGGTTTGCCGTTGACGGAAGTGGCCAAAGCGATAAGTCCGCTTTGTTTCAGGGTACGCGTATATGCCGGTAAATAGTCCATAAAGATCATCCTGCTCTGTGAGCAAAAAGAAAAAGGCGTTAAAAGTAGATAAGTATGCGGAATGCGGTGAAAGTAATCAGCCGATATTGAAAAATAGGAAAAATTAAATAAAAAAGAAATGATGAAATCAGTCGTCATCAATTCCTTTGTTGAGCCACGGGATCTTGGAGCGGATTTCCTTGCCGACGATTTCGATTTCAAGTTCGCTTTCATGGCGTTCCATGGCTTTCAAAACCGGATGGTTGAGCATGCCTTCCAAAATGAATTCTTTTGCGAATTCACCGTTTTGGATGCGTGCCAGCGCTTCATACATCGCGTCTTCGGACTCGGCGTTGATCACACGCGGACCAACCGTCATGCCGCCGTATTCGGCCGTGTTGGAAACGGAATACCACATCTTTTCAAGGCCGCCCTCATGAATGAGATCGACGATCAGTTTTAATTCGTGAACGGTTTCAAAGTAAGCCATTTCGGGCTGGTACCCGGCTTCCACCAAAATATCAAAAGCTGCTTTCATTAAGCTTGCAGCGCCGCCGCACAAGTCCACCTGTTCGCCGAACAGATCGGTTTCGGTTTCTTCCCTGAAAGTGGTTTCATAAACACCGGCACGTGTACAGCCGACACCTTTGGCGAATGCAAGACCGATTTTCTTGGCATTGCCGCTTTTGTCCTGATAGACGGCAACGAGACCGGGAACACCGATACCTTCGGAGAATGTTCTTCTCACAATGTGGCCGGGGCTTTTCGGGGCGACCAAAAACACATCCAAATCGGCACGCGGCATAATTTGATTGTAGTGAATATTAAAACCGTGTGAGAAAGAGAGTGCTGCGCCCTGTTTCAAATTCGGCTCGATTTCGGAATAGTAAAGTTTGGACTGAGCTTCGTCGGGTGCCAAAACGTGAACAACGTCGGCCGTTTTAACGGCATCAGGAACTTCCATGACTTTCATGCCGTCAGATTCGGCTTTTTTCCAGCTGCGGCCGCCTTTTCTCAAACCGACGACCACGTCAAGGCCGGAATCTCTCAAGTTCATTGCCTGCGCATGACCCTGACTTCCGTAACCGATGACGGCGATTGTTTTTCCCTTCAATACATTCAAATCTGCATCTTTGTCGTAGTACATTTGTGCCATATTGTGACTCCTGTGAATGAATAATTAATAAAATGAAATTTAAAACAAATGAAAAAGAAAAATGATGAAAACTCATTAAGCTTTCGATTCATTTTCCGAATTACTTTTCTTTGGCCGCGTCCTTGGGACCGCGCAAAAGACCGACTTTACCGGTGCGCGCCAATTCTTTAATACCGAACGGACGGAGCAGTTTCTCGATTGCGGAGATCTTTTCGCTGCCGCCGGTGATTTCGATCATCATCGTATTGGAACCGACATCCACCACTTTCGCGCGGAAAATCTCAACGATCTGCAAGATTTCGGCGCGGGTTTCGGGCGTTGCCGTGACTTTAATCAGTGCCAGTTCGCGGTCGACATATTCTTCCTTGCTCAAGTCAACGACTTTAATGACTTCAATCAGCTTGTACAGCTGTTTAATCACTTGCTCGATCACGGCATCGTCGCCGTAAACGACAATTGTCATTCTGGAAACGTCAGGATCCTCAGTCATGCCGACGGCCAGACTGTCAATGTTGTATCCGCGGCGCGCGAAAAGTGCGGCAACACGGGTCAGAACACCGTAATGGTTTTCCACCAAAATGGAAAGCGTGTGGGATTGCATGTCGGTCATTTCAGATACCTCCGTACTTTCTTTCATCAATCAGTTCATTGATGGATGCACCTGCCGGAACCATCGGGAACACATTCTCGCCGCGGTCGACACGAACGTCAATGACTGTCGGGCGGGAGGATTTAATGGCCGTCTGCACCGCTTCTTTGAGCTCGGATTTCTTTTCAACGCGAAGGCCGAGCGCGCCGTATGCTTCGGCGAGTTTGACGAAGTCAACACTGTCAATGATATCGGTGTGTGAATAATGGCAGTCATAGAAGAGTTCCTGCCACTGGCGGACCATTCCGAGGTAACCGTTATTTAAAATCACGGAAATCACCGGAATGTCGTTGGTAACAAGCGTTGCGAGTTCCTGTGAATTCATCTGGAAAGAACCGTCACCGGCAACATCGAAAACAACCTGATCGGGACAGCCGACTTTGGCGCCCATGGCTGCCGGAAGACCGTAACCCATGGTCCCGAGACCGCCGGAGGTAACGAATTTGCGCGGCTGTTTAAATTTGAAATATTGCGCCGCCCACATCTGGTGCTGCCCGACTTCCGTTGCAACAATCGCGTCGGGTGCGACTTCGCACAAGGTTTCAATTACATACTGCGGCTTAATGGTAGAACCGTCGTCTTTGTAAGCGAGCGGATATTCTTTTTTCCACTGGTCGACACGTTTAATCCAATCGGCTGTTTTACCGGCAACAATTTTTCCGGAAACGTCTTTGACCAAATCTGTTAAAACGCATCTGGCGTCGCCGACAATCGGCAGGTCAACCGCCACATTCTTTGAAATTTCAGCGGGATCGACATCGATATGAATAATTTTTGCGCCGGCCGCAAATGATGAGATTTTGCTGGTCACGCGGTCATCAAAACGGGCGCCGACTGCGATGAGCAAATCAGAGTCCTGAATGCTGAAGTTGGCATATTTTGTGCCGTGCATACCGGGCATACCGATAAAGAGCGGATGATCCATCGGGAAAGCGCCCATGCCCATCAGCGTGGTCGTGACGGGCGCGTTGATGAGTTCCGCAAGTTTGTATAATTCGGAAGATGCGTTGGCTGAAATCACGCCGCCACCTGCGTAAATCACTGGTTTCTTGGCTTTGACGATCATGGCGGCCGCATTTTGAATCTGTTTAGCGTTGCCTTTTACCGTCGGTTTGTAACTGCGCAGCTCAACTTTGTCGGGATAAGAAAATTTTAACTCGTTGATGGTCGCATCCTTTGTGATGTCGACGAGAACCGGACCGGGGCGGCCGGTTGAAGCGATATAGAAAGCTTCCTTAATGCTTTTCGGAATGTCTTCCGCTTTCTGAACGAGATAATTGTGCTTGGTGATCGGGAGCGTGATTCCCGTAATGTTCGCCTCTTGGAACGCGTCGTTTCCGATGAGGGAACTTGTCACTTGACCGGTGAAGGCGACCATCGGAACGGAATCCATATGGGCGGTGGCAATACCGGTAACCAAATTCGTGGCGCCCGGCCCGGATGTTGCGAGACAGACGCCTGTTTTACCTGTTGCGCGGGCATAACCGTCAGCAGCATGCGCTGCCGCTTGTTCGTGGCGAACAAGAATGTGGCGCAAGTCACAGCTGTAAATCTCATCGTAAATGTGAAGTAAAACACCGCCCGGATATCCGAATATGGTGTCCACGCCTTCCTTTTTGAGAGATTCGATGAACGCTTTTGCGCCGTTCATCTGCTCCGCAGAATTTTTTGTCATTTAAAACAGCATCTCCTTTTCAGCCGGAAATCCGGCTTGATTCTTTCTGATTGTTCTTTGCTGAACGAATTGTTTGCACTTATTGTTTGTTTGTATCCCTGCCGCCTCAAATAAGAAACGGCAGTTATTTTCCTGACAGAATATTAAGGCATGATATTTAATGATTGTTTTAAGAAGACGGAAAAATGAACTTTAGAGACTTGAAAAATCAAAAAAGCCGTCTGTTCCGAAAGATGAAAACCGCTTCAAAGAAGCGGCCTTTGATTTGAAACAGATTCCGCGCTTAAAACGGCCGGCTCAAACAAGCCGGTTCATGCCGTTAATAACCGCTTCAACCGATGCTTCAATAATGTCGGTCCGGGCACCGCGGGCGGTAATGGATTTACCGTCTTTGGACATCTTGACCGTCACTTCAACCAAAGCATCTGTTCCGCCCGTAATTGAATCGACGTGATATTCTTCTAAGATGATATCACCGACCGATGCAACCGCGCGCTGAATCGCACGAATCGCCGCGTCAACCGGACCGTCACCCGTGTCGACGCAGACGGCTTCTTTGCCGCTGACTTCCAAAATAACGGAAGCCATCGGAATGGCAGGCCGTCCGGAAACCGCCGTGAACGATTTCAATTTAACCGTCGGCTCACAGTGAATTTCCAATACGGATTCGGCAATTGTTTGTAAATCGGCGTCCGTTACGTGAAGACCGTTATCTCCGAGTTCTTTGACGCGCTTAAAAATTTCCTGTTTCTGCGCCGGATTTGCATCCAGATGAAGCTCACTCAGCGCAAGTTCGATGGAACTGGCTCCGGCATGTTTTCCGAGAACGACACGGCGGGTTCTGCCGACAAATTCCGGTGAAATCGGCTCATATGATGCCGTATTTTTGACGAGGTCATGGACATGGATCCCGGCTTCATGCGTAAAGGAATTACCGCCGACAAGCGCTTTGTTCGGCGCGACCGGAATGTTCGTTAAGCGGCTGACCAGTCTGGAAACTTTATACAGGTTTTCGGTTTTAATGCCCGTGTTCACACCGTAAAGATGTTCCAGCTGAACAACGACTTCTTCCAAAGCGGCATTTCCGCTGCGCTCGCCGATACCGTTAATTGTCAGGTGTCCTTCGGCAGCGCCTGCGCGGAAAGCAGCAACCGTATTTGCCGTTGCCAAACCGAAATCGTTGTGGCAGTGAATGCTGACGGGTGCGCCTGCAGCGAAGGCGAGTTCCGAGAAAATATTAAACGTCTTCTCGGGCGTCAGCATGCCGACCGTATCGCAGTAGCAGAGGCGGTCCGCACCGTGCGCGACACCGCTTGCATAAAGTTCTTTCAAAAATTTAAAATCAGCACGAGAGGCGTCCTCGGCACTGAATTCGACAATTAAGCCGTGCGATTTTGCATATTCCGCCACCTCGCCGGCCATTTGGAGGACATCTTCTCTGTCCTGTTGATTGCGAATGTCTTTCTTCAATTTTGTTTCAATATGAAGATTGGAAGACGGAACGACAAGGTGAACCGAATCAACGTCACATTCAAGAGCCAAATCTATGTCTGATGTGCGCATCCGGCAATAACTGCAAATTTCCGCGTTCAGCCCAAGCCCGGCAACCGCTTTAATGGCTGCGCGCTCTCCTTCGGATGTGACGGCGGATCCCGCTTCAATTACGTGAACACCTAAGTCATCCAAAGCTGTCGCTATTTTCAGTTTGTCATCTGTACTCAACGCCACGCCCGGAGTTTGTTCACCGTCACGGAGCGTTGTATCAAGGAAACGCAGGTTTTCGAATAATATAATCCCTTCTTTTTATGGTTGATACAACAGGTATTCCGATGCTGTTTTTCAAATCAGCCGAAAAACCAGAGCAAAACTGAAAAATCGTTTATGTGTTAAATATGTTTTCATACATCTGTCATTGTTTATCATGATAATAAACGGCATGAAAACCGCTTTCTTTCGCCCCGGTGAACTGATAGATTTAAATAGATTTTACAGAATTAGAAAGAAACATGTTTGCAGTTACAGTTACCCCCGGTTTCGGAGAAGTGGACGGCCTCGGGCACATCAATAACACCGTCCTTGCCCGCTGGTTTGAAATGGCAAGAAATCCGGTATTCCGCATATTCGAACCGAACCTGAATTTATCACATGACGTCTGGCCGCTGATTATGGCACACACCGATTTTGATTTTGTCGGTGAGATGTTTTTTGAATTTGACGTTGAAATCAAGACTTATATTGAAAAAATCGGCACGAAATCTTTTACGGTTTACCATGAAGCCTGGCAGGAAGGACGCCTCTGCGTTTACGGCAGAGCGGTTGTCGTTCACTATGATTTCAAAGCAGGCGTGACAACACCGATTCCCGAGGAAAAGAAAGCAAAACTTGTCCAACATTTGGTTCCCGAAGGCGTTGCCCGGGGACTTAAAAATTGATCATTCCATTTTTCAAAAAAGAGGGTGAAGAGGACAGAAATGTCACTCTTCGCCTTCAACAATCGGCCCGCCGGGTTCGGTCTCCCGGTAGATTTGGCCTTCGAAACGGTAAATTTTCGCGCCGTATTTCCACATCATGGGCGTCAGCTCCGCTTTTACGCAGGTCTGGCAAAGGAATTCAATCGCGTCCCACCCCTGTTCGACAGCGACCTGCGGCAGCAAAAGACCGCGGCGGTCTCCGTATTCGGCCATCAGGCCGTGTTTGCCGATTTCAATCAAAGAAGAATATTTTGTAAAAGCGCCTTCCAACAGTTCCGGAAGCGTTAATGTTGTCACTTCAACGGTCGTTCTCGCAAAATCTTTTTTCTCAATCGGAAAGAAACGCGGGTCTTCGAAAGCCGCAGCCACCGCCGATTGGATCAGAACTTCCTTGAACGGCAGAACCGGATAAGGATAACCGATGCAGCCGCGCAGATCACCTTCTTTTTCAAGTGTTACAAACGCACCGCGTTTTTCGGAAAAAATAATCGGAACAGAAGGCAGGTCATCTTCGGGGTCTTTGCCGTCCAGAACATTTTCAATCGCCTTGCGGGCTACTTTGACGGCGAGAACGCCTTCGCTTGTGTGAAGAAGATTTTTTGACATCTGTGATTCCTCAGAAATTATAAAATTTCCCGGTCATCGAGATCGTTTTCTTTTCTGCGCGCCGCCGCTTCCCGAAGCACTTTGATTCCCGGAAGTTCCGTTCCGGACAGATATTCGATACAGGCACCGCCGCCGGTGCTGATGTGCGAAAACTGAGCGTCCATGCCGAGACGGTGGACTTCTGCAGAAATATGGCCGCCGCCGATGATTGAGAATTTAGCGTTGACCGCCGCGCGGATAATTTCATGCGTTCCGATGGCAAAATCCGGGTTTTCGGAAACGCCGGCAGGGCCGTTTAAAATGACGGTGCCCGCGGATTCGATAAGAGAAGTATAAGAAACAATGGTTTCAAGACCGATATCATTCGCCGGATATTGAGATTTTCCCATTTCCTTGATGCTGGCTTCCACCCGTTTGCCGTCAATGTTGAGAGCAACGTCCGTCGGGTAACGGATCCGGTCGCCGAACTCTTTGAGCATATTGCGGACGGGGGAAATGTAGGAAGCGTAACCCAATTTTTCAATCAGATCCATATTTGTCTGACCGATGTTAAAGCCGGCCGCTGCGAGGACGACGTTTCCGACGATGCCGCTGAAAAGAACGAGATCGGCGCTGCCCTTGGATAAAACGTTGTTGGCAACCCGAAGCGAGTCGTCCACTTTCGCGCCGCCGAGCGCATAAACGCAGGGCCGTTCACCGTTTAACCCGCGGTCCAGGCTGAGAATTTCGGATTCCATGATCCGGCCGGCACCGCACGGCACGTCGCGGGTGAAACCGACAACGGACAAATGAGAACGGTGGGAAACGGCAAAAGCGTCGTTAAAGTAATAGTCAACATAAGGCAAGAGTTTTTTAACAAAATAAGAATCAGCGTGTTCGGCGGCGGAGCGTTCAAGAGATTCTTCGGAATAGAACCGGACGTTTTCAAGTAAAAGAATGTCTCCGGGTTCCATTGCGGAGATACAAGAACGCGCATAAGAGCCGAAAATATCATCCGCATACCGGACGTCGCGTCCGATCAACTGAGACAGAACTTTGGCGTGAGACTGCATTGTTGTGAAGTCTGACTTTCCGGGACGGCTTTGGTGCGCCAGAAGAATCACTTTTGCGTCTTTCAGGTCATTGATTGTCCGAATGTGGCTTCTGATGCGTGCGTCATCCAGAATTCTGCCGTCGGGGCTCATCGGCGCGTTAAAATCGACTCTTAAAAGAACTGTTTTTCCGGAAACATCAAAATCATCAATCGTAAAGAAATCTTTTGTCAACGTCAAACCTCTCGCCGTCTCTTGTATACAATTTAAACACTGTTTGAAGGCGTTCAAACACTTGTTTTCCAATCTTTATCATTGACCCAATGATTATTAAGGTTATTGTCGGTTCGGCAGAATCCGCCCGTAGGTCCCGAGAATTTTCAAACGCGATGAACGTTCCCGAACAAGTTTCAAAGCGTCATCCACATTTTTATCCGACGGACGGCCTTCAAAATCAATATAGAAATTGTATTCGCCGAGCGATTTTTTCGAGGGGCGGGATTCGATGCGCGTCAGATTGATGTCGTTTTCATAAAACGCCTCCAAAATACGGAAAAGAGCGCCGGGTTTGTCCTGGATAGGGGACGCAATAATCGATGTTTTATAGAAAACATCCCCGCTCCCCGTTTGGGAAAGGTTTTCCGGCAAAATATGGAACCCGACATCCGCAACATGCGCTTTTAAAAGCGGCAGTGATTCCGACCGGATCAAAAGCAGGAAACGCGTTGAATTAGTGAGATTGTCCTGAATCCGGCAGTCAACGGCTTTTAATCCGTAAGTTTTACCGGCCGCGTCGGACGCAATCGCCGCGCGGATTTTGGTGTCTGCGGTGTCACCGGACATTTCCGCAACACGCATCGCGGCTTTGGAAGTGCTGTCCGTTTCAATGAAAACGGCATTTTTCAAATGTTTCTGAATGTAAGTGCGGCATTGATACAGTCCCTGCGGATGAGAATAAACCACTTCAATCTTTTCGGGTGAAAATCCGGGCATCTGAGCCGTTTTTTCGGGAACGAGGAGACAATGGCTGACGGGAAGGATGAGTTCCGAAATAATGGTCACTTCTTTTTCCAAAAGCAGATCCATACTGACGCCGACGGCGCCTTCGATGGAATTTTCAATCGGGATGACGGCGCAGTTTGACACATGCCCGTCGCTGTCCGCTTCAAACAGCCGCATCACCGTATTTTCAATAGATGAACAAAACAGAAATTCGGGTCCGGACCCGTCGATCGCTGTTTCAAAAAAAGCCTGCGCTGCAATTTCGGAATAAGAGCCCGCCGGGCCGAGAACTGAAATTTTCATGTGAGTCCGCTTCTGTCAGATTTGTTTTTAAAATAAATGAAAGGGAGGCAGAATCAGAAATTCAGAACGTCTGCCATATTGTACACTTTGCCTTTTTCCTGCGCATTGACCCATTTAGCTGCCAAAACCGCACCGCCGACAAAAATTTCACGGGTATGCGCTTGGTGCCTGAGTTCAATGCGTTCGGAGTTGCCGATAAACATAACGGTGTGGTCGCCGATAATGTCGCCGCCGCGGACAGCATGAACACCGATTTCTTTACCGCGCGGGCAGATGCCTTCGCGGCCGAAAACCAGCTCTTTGCCCCCGAGCGCTTCACTGAGAATTTCAGCCGCGGTCATAGCAGTTCCGCTGGGCGCGTCTTTCTTTTGGTTGTGATGCGCTTCAATGATTTCGATGTCGTAATCGTCTCTGAGGTATTGAGCCGCTTCTTCAAGCAGTTTGAAGAAAACGTTGACCCCAATGGAATAATTGGTTGAAATGACAGCCGCAACATTGTTTTTTATGATGGCTTCGTCGATGACGGCACGCTGTTCGGAACTGATCCCGGTGGTACCGATGATTAAATTGGCACCGGCTGCGGCTGCGGCGGGCGCATTAACGGCGGTAGCCGCGGCAATCGTAAAGTCAATGACGACATCCGTCTTTGTTTCTTTCAAAACGGCTTCCAAATCTTTGGAATCGGAAACGGGGATGTCCATTTTACCGAGGCGTGTGACTTCGCCGATGTCCTGGCCGATAAACGCCACATCAAAAGCGGCGGAAAGAGTGATTCCTTCCGTTGCCGTGATGCGCTGAATGATAAGCGTCCCCATGCGTCCGCATGCGCCGATGACGGCGGCTCTGACTTCGCTCACTTTAAAACCCCGCACTTCTTGAGTTCATGCATTAGAATTTCAAGGTTGAGCGGCTGGAGCGGAACAAGCGGCAGTCTCAGAGGACCTGCGGCATGACCGGTAAGGCCTGCGGCGGTTTTGATCGGCGCCGGGTTGGTTTCGATGAACAGCGCTTTCATGAGCGGTGCAAGCTCATAGTGGATTTTCAGCGCCTCCTGAAGTCTGCCGGCTTCAAAGGCATTCACCATTTGAGCCATTTTATCGGGAAGAATGTTCGCGATGACGGAAATAACGCCCGTTGCGCCGATTGACATCAGCGGCAGGGTGGCGACGTCGTCACCGGAGAGTAAAACAAAGTCCTCGTCTTTGGTTTTGCTGAGAATTTCGGTCGCTTTGCCCATGTCGCCCGTGGCTTCTTTGATGCCGACGATGTTCGGGTGCTTGGCCAATTCCGCAATCGTCGGAACGCTCATGTCGACACTGGTCCGTGACGGAACGTTGTAAAGAATCATCGGAATATCAACGGCGTCGGCTATTTTTTCAAAATGGGCTTTGAGGCCGCTTTGGGTCGGTTTGTTGTAATAAGGAGTGATCACAAGAACAGATGCGGCGCCCGCGTCGGCCGCGTGTTTGGTAAATTCGATCGCTTCAGCCGTGTTGTTGGATCCGGTTCCGGCAATGACGGGAACACTGGACGCTTCGACGGCAATATCCGTCACCTGCATATGTTCTGCCGCGGACATCGTCGCAGACTCGCCGGTCGTACCGCACGGAACAATCGCGCTGACACCGCCTTTAATCGTGAATTCAATATTTCTTCTGAATCCTTCGACATCAATATGGTTATCCGCCGTAAACGGCGTAATTAAGGCGGGCATAACGCCTCTAAACTTTTGACTCATAACTTTTGCACCAACCCGAGTTTTAAAAGGTTTATGATAAATGGTTTGACCGCTAACGAGGAAAAGCGGTATGAAACGATTTTCATTGAACATTTTTCACAGATGATATATCAATAATAAACCGTTGAATCAAAAATTAAAGTATAGAAGTAATTAAAATTATTGCTTGATTGAAAAAAAGAAGGCGGAATTTTACTTTCGAAAGCAAAAATAAAAAATTACTCCGGGATGGGCGGAAGATAATCTCTTTTAAAATTGTACCCTTTGAAATCATTCTGTCTCTTCAGTCTGCCGTCGGCATGAAGTTTGCCGATCAGTTCCATGACGGAATAAGCAGCTCTCGTGACGCCCATACTTCTTTTGTCCGTATCCGTTCCGGCAATGTAAAGATTTTCAACAGGAGAGCGGATATCCGCGAATTCACCTCGGACGGTAATGGCAGCTTTTTCGGGAACCGTGATCTGGTCATGACGCATAACAACATGTTTTTCAATTCCCGGCATGAGTTCAAACAACTGGTCGTAAGCATCGTTGACTTTCGCCTTGACATCTTTTTGCTGCGGAATGAACGCGAATCCGACAGACTGGCAGCCGGCCGGCGCCAAATTCGGATCGTAATTGCTGATCGGACCACCCCAGTAAGGCATTTCTTTAAACCAAACTTCCGATCCGATATAATCAAATTCGGGGCGCATTTCATCCAACCCCAGCCAAACGCTCAAACTGACCGTGTGATCGATTCCTTTCAGCCGGTTCACATATTCAGCCGGCAGTTCCATCATCTGCGGCAAAGAACTGGCAAATCCGGTATGAATAATCAAATCAGCATAATATTCCGTATCCGCCGTTTCAACGCCGACAGCTTTGTCTTTTCCGGATTCGGGATCGAATTCCGTCAAAATCTTTTGAACCCGTGTTCCCGTTTGAATTTCCGTAAGCGCAGGAAGGGATCGAAGTGTACAGTCCGTCACCGCCTGAATGCCGCCGACCGGATAACCCTGCGTCGAAAAACCGCCTTTATGCGTTAATGTTTTCTTGAATGCCGCGAGAACGGAATCATTATTGTCAGCCGGCTGAGAGTTCTTTTTCCCGGATTTCTTCTTCCCTTTATCTTTTTTGCTTTCCTTCTCTTTCTTTTCGTCTTTTTTGCCGGCCTTTCCTTTCACAATCGCTTTGTATTCTTCAGGTGTCAGCTTGTTTTTTTCTTTCGCGACGCCGGCGCCGGCCGCCATTCTCTGAACCGAGGTTTCTTTCATGCCGCGTCCGGACATAAACATGGAAAACGTATTGGCAAAACCCAATGTTTCGGGCCCGAGCCCCTCGGGAAGGCAATCGTAAACGGAACGGCCGGAATAATCTTCACCGCGGCTGACTTTCAGCATCACCGCGCCGATGGTTTTGGCCAGCTTCATCCGGTCTTTGACCGGCAGGTAATCAAACAGCAGAAAATCGCGGACATTCGTCGGGCAGCGCACCAGCGACGCATCCGGCGTACGTATATAGTAGTTGCCGTACGGCCGGAACTGCGGTACGACATCATAATACTGGTCCATCAAAAGCGGCAGCGGACCGCCGCGAAGTGCCGTGATGGCATGCGGACCGGTGTCTACCGTAAATCCGCCGACCTGATAGCTGCGGCAGTTGCCGCCGACAACTTCATCTTTTTCAAGAACAAGAACACGGTTGCCGTGTTTGGAAAGCACGAGCGCCGACATCAAACCGCTGATACCGCCGCCGACAACAATAACGTCATACTCTTCGTTTTGCATAATGATAACTTCCGAATTATAAAAGTGATTACATTTTGTAAACTCTTCAAGGAATAAAAATGTATGCGCCGCCTTGTATGAACGGCACGGTTTTTCAGAAAAAGAAAAGAAGAGATTTTTAATTTAAAAAATCTCGGGAACAATTTTTCGGGCAACGGTTTCGTAAGCTTTTGTCAAATCACCTTTGTCGAATCTGAAAATATCTTTGTCAAAAGATTCTTTGGTGATTTTGTCCCAAATACGGCAGGTGTCGCATGAAATTTCATCTGCGAGAACGATTTGTCCGTTTACGCGGCCGAATTCCAATTTGAAGTCAGGCAGAAGGTAGCCGTTTTTATCGAAATACGGCACCAAAATGCTGTTGATTTTAAGCGCGGTTTCCTTGAGGTACGCCATTTCTTCGTAGGTTGCAACGCCGAGCGCGTAGGCGATGTCCTCGTTGATCATCGGGTCTTCATATTCGTCGCTCTTGAAATCGAAAACGACGATCGGTTTTTCAAAAACTTTTCCGGCGGGCATCGGATATTTTTTCGTGATGGAGCCGGCGGCGATATTGCGGACAATCACTTCCAGCTTGACGATATCTACGATGTCGACAATCATGTCAATGTCGGAAGCCATTCCGTGGTAATGCGTTTTGATGCCGTTGTCTTCAAGCATTTCAAAGATTTTACGGGAAATCTGAGCGTTATAGTATCCTTTTTTCGGCGCTTCGCTTTTTTTACCGCCGTTGAAAGCCGTTAAACTGTCACGGAATTCCGCAATGTATTTTGTAGGATCGCTGGTCGTATAAATCGTCTTGGCTTTGCCGGAATAAATCGGTTCAAGTTTTTGAATGTCAGGCATGAGAGCATCACTTATGTTGATTCATTTTACATTAAATTGAAAATGTCGTTTATTCATCGAATCTATTTAAAAAGTTTGTCCGCCGGAAAAATAAAATGAAAAATAAAACTTTTGAAACGCGGCTTTGGTACACGGCACCGGCACGGATGAAACAGCGCAAAGACGGAAGAGTGAATATGAAAACAAAGAGGGGCGGCGTTTTTAGAAATCCGGATTCCTTAATGCAAAGTTATATTATGAATGAAGATGTTACTTCTAACTTCAAATTCAACATATCATTCAAAATGAAATTTTTAAAATTGATGTAAAAAACAAAGGAAAATTAAATCATGTCTTCCGAAACACTAGACGTCATTGAACTGCTTTTGACTGCCGAGATTTACAATAATCAGGATGAGCTTATCGTCAATGACATTCCTTCAAAGATCCGCCGTCCTCTTTGGGATGCAAAAACCAGAAACGTGGCCAAACCGATTAAACCCAACAAAACGATGGTCAAAAACATGTTCGGCATTGATGATGTCGAAAACGCGCTCAAAGTCAACGGCAAACCGTTCGCCTACGCCGTTGTTGATGCGTACACGGGAAGCGCCCGTTTAACGGAAGGCAGTTTGGACTCCGCCGCAGAATGGTTTAAGAAACAGGAAGGAGGACGTGACAGAATATTGGAAAACCCTGTGCTGGCTTATTACTACGGAAATATTGCCGAAGAAAAAGAAGCCGGCGTCGATTATAAAGCCGTTGCTTCCAAAAACCCCCCGAAAGAAGCCTCCCGCGAATGGATCGAATCCATCATCGAAGAGCTTTCCGAAGGGAAAGGAAACGGCCGCGAATGGCTGAAACTCGCCTATATCAAAGCCCCGGAAGAAGTCCGCGAATCCATGGATGAACTTATTTTAACGGAACGCCAGAAAAACGAACTTCAAAAAATAGAATTGGCAATCAAAAACAAAGAACACTTCCGGAACATCGGCCTTTACGATATCGGAAAAGTTTTGTTTGTCGGCCCGCCCGGCACCGGTAAAACGTCATTTGCCCGCGCGCTTTCCAAGAAATTGTCGATTCCGATCGTGGAAGTTCACCTTTCCATGATTACCGACCAGTACCTCGGTGAAACATCTAAAAATATTGACCGCGTTTTCGCACTTGCTAAAAAATTCGATCCGTGCATTATGTTTATTGATGAGTTTGACTTCATCGCGACATCCAGAACCGCAGAAGGGGAACATTCCGCAATCAAACAGGCTGTTAACACGCTTCTCAAAGCGATCGACAACACAAGCCTTGTGGAAGACGGCGTTTTGCTCATTGCCGCCACCAACCACACCCGGAAATTGGACGAAGCCGTTTGGCGCCGTTTTGACGAAATCGTTGATTTTGAACGTCCGACGCTTGAAATGAGAAAAGAGATTTTAGATACGATTTTAAGACGGATTGAAGGCGATATCGACACCGAATCCATCGCCAAGAAGACGGAAGAATACACAGGCTCCGACTTAAGAATGGTTGTACGAGAAGCCGTTTTGTCGGCGCTTTTGGACAACCGCTACAATTTGGTTCAGTCTGACTTGGAAAGCGCTGTCAGATCATTTGACAGAAGATCCGGTTTGAAAATGACGGCGTTTATTGAAGAATAAGCGCTTCACTTCTTTTTATATTTATCAGCCCGACTGTTTTTTTTGGATTGTTGTGAAAAGCTGTGCGGTTTGCCCGGCGGCGGCAGGCGCCTGCCAACAAAAGAATCAAATAGACCCATGTGACATATGAAAAACACATGCCGATGAAAATTACGCTTTTGGGAACGGGAGACGCGCCGGGAACGCCGGAAATCGGCTGCTCCTGCGCCGCGTGCACGGATGCGAAAAGCGGAACAAAAAGCAACCGGACACGGTTTTCTGTACTGGTTCAGACCGAACAAGGTAACGTTCTCATTGATACCAGTCCCGACATGCGCGCTCAGCTTCTGAGAGCAGATATCGGCCACATCGACGGCGTGATTTGGACGCACGGACATTATGATCATTACGGCGGTTTTCCCGAATTCTACCGCATTCAGCGGGAAGTTCATGTTTACGGCTACAAAGAGACGGTGGATTATATTTCCGAAATGGTTCACTTTCTGGAGCCGGTCAAGCATTATGTCAATTTTTATGAACCGTTCTCGTTGATCGGCCTCGATTTTTCATTGTTCGAAGTCAAGCATTTTCCCGAGAAACATCCGGCCGGTGTCATGATTTCGGACGGCAAGCATAAAGTCGTCGTCAGCGGCGATTCCGAGAAAGACATTTCGGAAAAGAGTTTGGAATATATTAAAAACCCGGATTTGTTCATTGTCGATGCCATTGTTCCCGCACACATGAATGTGAAAAAACATATGAATGCTGAAGAAGCGCTGGAAATTGCCGGGAAGATTCATGCGAAACAGACTGTTTTAACGCACTTAAGCCATTTTTACGGGCCGCATGACACAGAAGCCGAAAAGCTGCCGCTCGGATATGACGGTATTTGCTTCAGTTTTGATTAAATCGGCGGTAACTTTTAAATAATTTTTATTTGTAGATTGTTTGCATTTAAAAATTTTTACCAATTAATCGGAATTGGCTTTAATTGGGGTCAGCTCAATTCAGTAAATTGGCGTGTGTTTACTTGTGCAGTAGGGATAGCTATGAATATTGAAAATTTAGTTTCGAAAATAAATTTGTTTCAGGATTTTGTGATTAAATCGGGATTTAAAAGAGACTTACAGGATTATGTACAGGCCGTTCAGCAGCCTCAGAATAAAAATCTGACTTTTATGAAAGATCTTTCAATGAGAATCCAAAACACATTGGAAGAAATTGAAGACAACGAAATCGACAGTGATTTGCTGCTGATATTAAAAGAAACGAAACCCTTTACCGATTCCAAAACAAAGAAAAAGCTTGAAGAGTTGGATGAAAATACGGAAATTGATGCCGACGCTTATTATCAGAATTTTCAGCCCATTTTAAAAGACCTGTTGAATAAAATCGAGAAGAATGAACAGGAAATAAAAGGGATCAATGAAATTTTTTTAAAATACGTTGAAAATAAAGAATGCGAATCGGAAAATGATCAGGCACTGGTTTCACTGGTTTTCAAAGACACCGAAACAACTACCCGATTAGAAAAATTCGCGGATTCTTTGTATCATTGGAACCGCGCGCTTTTGACATATAACTCTTTGTTGAAATCCGAATGTCCTGAAGACATCTCTCTGGTAGAGATTCAAAACGGTTCGGTAGATGTTATTTTCGAGATCAATCAAGATATTGCTGCCGGTTTGGCTGAATCAACAAAAACAGGGCTGACCGTATTCGGTGCGTATTTAACACGCAAATCAATAACAAAAGAGATTATTGAGTCATATTTGGGAAACAAACAGCTGATCGGCTTGGAAAAACAGATTGATGAATTGATGCTTGACAACATCAAAGAATCCATCGCTAAAAATATTGAAGCGCAGTATACCGATTCGGTTCGGAACGGAACCGGAAATGCGGTTTTCGCCGATGAAAAAATCAATGAGATAAGTATCGTTTTGACCGAACATATCATTCGCGGTAATGAATTGAAATTGTTAACGCCTCTGAAACAGGTTAACGGGTATGAAAATACGCTTTCGGAAGAACTCAGAAAAAAATCGGTCCTGGTTCAAAAAAGACTCAGGCAATCAGATGCCGAAGACCGGGAAGCTCTGCGGGAATACACGATTAAAGAAGAATATACAAAAATACCGGTTGAATATGAAATCAAACCCGAGAATATCAAGAAAGAAATGATCGAAATCGGAAACATCACCGTTTATGAAAACGAAGCTTTTGAGGATGAAACCGAAGAGGAAATCCCGGAAGAAAGAACCCCCGGGAACGGCAATTGGGGTGGGTGTGAAAACACAACGGAAGAAATGACGGCCTGCTGCGGAAATGAAGACGCGGCGGATTATGACGATGATGAGATGATCAGTTTAGGTGACGGGACCGAAGTTTACGGAGACGGGGAAGACATTTACGGCAGCAACGGATCAATTCCGGAAAACGAACCGATCGAGAGAACAACTTCAGAGGTAAGTAAAAATGCCGCCGTTTATGATGACGGCAACATCAACTTCGGAAAAAAGAACATAACGGAGAACGGAAATTTTGTCAGTTACGGAAATGATGTTCCGTCAGATTCGGGGTACAGGATCGGAGCGAAAAGCAGTGACAAGGAAAAAGGCGGCGCAAAAAAAAGGATCTTGGATTTCATCTATTGAAAAAGAAAGATAAAAAGTTGAAAGGTTCGTTTCATTTTGTTTGAAACGGAATTTATTTAAATAAAGAAAAATATTTGAGCAACCTTTACGATGAGTTTTGCAAAAAGTATAAATTGAAACGAACCCTTCAATCGTAAACTTTCGGTTTGATTTATTAGAAATTAAATGCGGCGAACGCTTTTACAATTTCATTCCTTAAATCATCATTTCACAATCATTCACTTATTGAAGATTAAATAAAAACGGCAAGCGAAATTAAACAATTAAATTAAACCATTAACAAACGAACAAATCAGAGAGGATAAACATGGGAAATATTAGACATTCCAACATCAAAACCATTTCATTCAAACTTTTAAACAACTACGGTGACGTTTTTACGGAAGACTTTGACCAGAACAAAGCTCTTGTGACCAAATACACAACCATCGAGAGCAAAACCATCCGCAACAAAGTTGCCGGATACGTGACAAGAAAAGTCAGGCGCGCACCCAAATACTGATTTGGGTTCGTCTCAAATTTTAAACTCTTTTTATTTTCTTTTAATCTTAAATGAATCAGCTGATGCTGTCGGCGGCCGGCGGATGAATACTTTCACCCTTCAAGCCAAAGTCCTTTTAATTGTTTGACTCTATTTTAAAAATCAAACAACAGAAACTGAAAACAGGCATTCAACATGGCATCGTCAAATAAAGAAATGATAAGCGTCCTCGAACGGAACTTCGGCTACACCGCATTCCGGCCGAATCAGGAAGAAGTGATAGAAGCGCTTCTGAATGACCGCGATGTTTTTGTTTTGATGCCGACAGGCGGCGGAAAGTCTCTTTGCTACCAGATTCCGGCGCTCATGAAAGAAGGGACGGCGGTCGTTGTTTCACCGCTTATTTCTCTGATGAAAGACCAGGTGGACAGCCTGGTTTCAAACGGTATCTCCGCCGCTTTTTTAAACAGCACTTTATCGGAATCGGAAAGTGCGGATGTTAAGAGCAGGCTTTTAAGCGGCGATTTAAAAGTTCTTTACGTCGCGCCCGAACGCCTGATGATGTCGAGTATGCTTTCGCTTTTAAAAAGAGCGAAAATCAGCCTTTTCGCGATTGATGAAGCGCACTGTGTTTCCGAATGGGGGCATGACTTCCGTCCCGAATACCGGAAACTCTCCGAATTGCGCGAAAAATTTCCCCATGTCTGCATCGCCGCGCTGACGGCGACCGCGACCGAACGTGTCCGCCGTGACATTGTCCATGTCTTAAGGCTCCGGGACCCCGTCATTAAGATTTCCAGCTTCAATCGCCCCAACCTGTCATATCAGATCGTGGAAAAGAAAGATGTGATGGAACAGTTAGAGGGCTACATCAGAAAGAACCGCAACAAATCCGGCATCATTTACTGCCAGAGCCGTGATTCTGTGGAACGTTTGGCCACACGCCTCAACAAAATCGGATTTTCCGCACTTCCCTACCATGCAGGCTTGTCGGATGAAAAACGCGCGCGTCACCAGGATAAATTCATCCGCGACGATGTCGACATCATTGTAGCAACGGTTGCCTTCGGTATGGGGATCGATAAGCCCGACGTCCGTTTCGTAATCCACTATGATCTGCCAAAAAATCTGGAAAGTTATTACCAGGAAACCGGCCGCGGCGGCCGGGACGGTTTGGAATGCGAATGCATTTTATTTTTCAGCCGCGGTGACTGGCACAAAATCCGTTTTTTGATCGAAAAGAAACCGAGTAAAAAGGAACGGGATTTGGCGTTTCAGCAGCTTTCTCAAATCATCAGTTACTGCGAAAGTACCGATTGCCGCCGCAATGTGCTTTTAAGATATTTCGGCGAAGACATCCAAGAACCGTGCAACAATTGCGATTCCTGTTTCCATCCGAGAACGAAAGTGGACAACACGGCCGAAGCGCAACTGTTGCTTGAATGTGTAAACCAAACGGGACAGCGCTTCGGCATGTCCCATGTCGTTGATGTTCTTTACGGCGCGCGGACACAGAAAGTCAAAGACATGCGCCATGACAAACTGAGCATCCACGGTGCCGGCAAACATATTTCCAAGAATGAATGGAAACGCATCGGTAACGAACTGATGCAAACCGGTTACCTCAGCGTCGGCGGCGACAAATATCCGATCGTCAAACTGAACCCGAACAGCCGGAAAATCCTGGCAGGCGAATTGACGGTGGAACTGACGGAAGCGCCGATTTCAAGGATTTCAAAAGGCCGAACCGTTCTTCCCGAGAACGCGGCGGCTGAGTCAAGCCGGGTTGCCGGCACTTATGTGGATGAAACGGAAGATATTTTCGGCGGTGATGATTTCGAATCGGAAAATGAAATCATTGACACCGACGATTATGCCGAAAATTCGGGCGGCTCGATTATTTACGGCGGTAAAAAGTCCGTCCTGGCGGACGGCATTGACGATTATATTAAACCTGCCGTCCCCGTTCAGAAGACTTTCGAACCCGAGGAACCGCCCGTTCCAAAGAAAACAAAAACCAAAGCATCTGTTTCAAAGAAGATTGAAAAAGGAAAATTCGATGCCGTTTTGTTCAATCGTTTAAGAGACTTGAGAAAGCGGATCGCGACCGATAAGAATCTGCCGCCTTACATCATTTTTGCCGACACCAGCCTGCGCCAGATGGCAACGGATTTCCCGACGGATGAAAACGCTTTTTTAAAAATCGCAGGCGTTGCCGAATATAAGCTTCAGAAATACGGCGGCTTGTTTATTAACGAAATCAGTGATTATATCGGAGAAGCAGAATCACCGCTGCCCGTCAAAACAGAAAAGCCGGCGCAGAAAAACATACCCCTGACAGAGGAATCCGAATTCAACACTGCTTTTTCGGAAGAAGAATTAAAGAAAACCCAAAACCTGTTTTCACAGGGACTTTCCGTCAGCGAAATTTCGGAAATCAGAGGAATTCCGGTTCTGAAAGTGGTCGAACATCTGGAAAATCTGATTGCCGCCGGCAAAATTGATAATTTGGATGTTTTCATCGGTCATGAGAAACAGGAAGCGATCATCGAAACGATTGAAAAAATGCAGATTGAATTCACGGAAAAACTGATGAATTCCGTTGTGATTGAAAAAACGAATACGAAATGCTCGGAAGAAGAAATCCGGTTGATGAAAGCGTTATTGGTTGCCGGAATGAAAAGAAAACGCTGATGATATTTACAAACTGTTTTTTAAGACAGATGCGCCCGCAGAAAGCGACTGTCTTCGGAATTATTAGAAATAATCGGAGAAATACGGCTGTTGGTCGGGAATGATTTGATTTAAGGTTTTCAAAGTTTCCGCGTCCGTTTCCAAACGTTCGATTTCAAAGAAATAAGACGGATTCCGGTAGCTCATCAAAAGCGCCGTCAGTGTTTGAATATTTAATTTGACGGGTTTTCCGACGGGTTCGTGGGAAATGAGAACTTTCCCGCCCGCATCCCATTGAATACCGAAAATGCCGTTGTTCCATTCGGCAATCGAATCGGAAACAACGAAATGGAAAGGAATGCCGGGGCCGTCAAACGGATAATCTTCCAGGAAAGCTTTGACATCAACGATTCTCCCCATAAAATTCGGTTCAATCGTTTCCTGAATCCGGCTGTCATCCAAAAGAAAAGCAATAGGCTCATTTTTGAAAATATTTCCGACAACGTAATTAACCATTGAAAAGTGAGCGGAAATAAAATTCCATAATCCGTAGCGCGCTTCCTGATTGAGATAGATCATTTCTTTGATATGGAAAACATCATCTGCCACCCAATAGAAAAGCAATCCTGCCGGCTCGTCTTTGGAATTATAATATACGGCGGCCGTTCTTTCGTCTTCATTTTCCCAGCGCCAATATTCTTCCCAAGCCGTTTGACTGCGGATCATCGCACCGTGATTTTTGCGGGAAAATTTATCATAGACCTTTATGACATCGGCATCTTTAACCGACAAGCGTTCGACAAAGCCGGGAGCATCGACGTGTTTCGGAAGCTGGGTATCTTTGATTTTAAAAGTGATCTCTTCGGTAATGATTTCCCAGCCCTTCTTCCGGTAATAAGGAATCGAATACGGATAGAGGTAGGAAATCCACTGCCCCGATTCACGCATTTTAACGAGCGCCATTTTAATCAAATCACTCATCAAACCGAAATTTGCATATTCGGGGTAAGTGCCGACACCCGTTAAGCCGGCCATTTCATAAATTTTGCCGTGTATATTGACTTGGCGCGGATAAATCGAAAGGGATGAAACCAGTTTGTCGCCGTCGAACCAGCCGAAAACCTCAGATTCGCGAAGGACGGGCCTTTTGGAACGGATCAGTTCGCCTTCTTTGTAGCCGCTTTTCCGGACTTCCTGATTCGTCACTTGGAAAACATAACGCAGAAGCTCATTAAACTGATCCAGGTCTTTCATTTCGACCGGATGGAGTTCCAGACGGCTTCGAATCTTGTTTTCATCCATCATAACACCTGATTTAAACTCGGTTTAAATAAACCGTTTTGACTGTTCTTTATTTAGTAATTATTCAAAGATATATAAAAACGCAGGGAAAAAGAAGAAAAACAAAATCCAAAACAGATTGATGCCGCAAAACGCTAAAATAAGACCCCCCGTAATCGAGGGCAGGAACGGAAAGGAAAACGTCAGCATCTGCCCGGCAGAAACAAGCCCCGCAGAAGAATCAGTCAGCCGTTCAGAATGAATTCTCTTGAAAAAACGGATTACGAAGAAAGAGAATAAGAAAATGAGCGAGAGTAATAATGAGTTGAACAGAACAGTAAATGGAACGGATGAAAACAAATCAGAAAGAGAAAACAGATCTGATTGACCGAAAGGAAAAGCAATTGAAATCAGCAGGAAAACTTTGCAGTCCGCTCCGCCGAAAATATGCAGAGAAAAACAAGCGGCGGAAAATAAAAAGACAAAAACGGCAGAAACAGAAATATCAAATAAACGGGAAAAGCCGATGATAAATATTTCAGCAACAATCATCGGAAAAAGAGTCAAAAAAGCGGCCAACCATAAAGAATCCGGAACGGAGCGTGTCCGAAGATCCGAAACGCAAGCCGCACATAAGAAAAACAAAAGAACAACGGACTTCAGAAAGAAAATAAACGGCAAAGCATCGGCACAATTCATGAGTTTTTGAAACGGTGCCGACGGATAAATTTTTTTAAATATTTCCAAGAAGGATGAAAGGATTTTTATTAAAAATCTTTAACGATAATACATTTACAAAAACGTTCATATAATATCTCTTTGATACGATTATAACTACAAAGCATATAACGATAAGACGTACACTTTTTGAGGAGTTTTTGAAAATGGAAAATGTTCAGGAATTTATTGCAACAGAGATTGAAAAAATTAAAAGCCGGGTTGACGGGACGGCATTGATTGCCCTTTCCGGCGGCGTTGACAGTTCCGTCTGCGCCGAACTCGCTTACCGCGCCATCGGCGACAGACTCCTTCCGCTCTTTATTGACACCGGTTTTATGAGAAAAGGCGAGCCGGACCAAGTCAAAGCCGCATTTTCCCATATGAACCTCAAAATGATTGATGCCAGCGACCGTTTTTTTGAAGCTGTCAAAGGAATTGAAGATCCCGAACTTAAAAGAAAAGCAATCGGTGAAACATTTATCCGCGTTTTTGAAGAAGAAGCCAAAAAAATCAATGCCGATTATCTGATTCAGGGAACGATTTATCCAGATGTCCTGGAATCCGAAAAAGGCATCAAAGCCCACCACAATGTCGGCGGCATGCCCGAAAAAATGGAATTCAAAGGCGTCATTGAACCGCTTTATTATTTGTATAAAGACGATGTTCGCGAAGTCGGACGCGCACTCGGCCTCGCCGTTGCTCTGTCCGAGAGAATGCCGTTCCCCGGCCCCGGACTCTCTGTCCGCGCCTGCGGTGAAGCGACCCGCGAGAAAGTGGCCGCCGCCCGCGCTGCTAATGCGATCGTTGAAGAAGAAGTTATGGAAACGCTCAAACCGTGGCAGGCACTCGCTGCCGTCATCGGTAAAGGCACCGGGCAAAAAGATGAAAAACGCGTTTACGGCTGGGTTATCGCCGTCAGAATCGTGAACTCTGACAACGCCATCACGGCCGAGCCTTTGGAAGTTCCTTACGATTTGCTGAAGAAAATCCAGGAAAGAATTACAACCGAAATCCCCGATGCCTGCCGCGTTGTTTACGATGTGACGCCCAAACCGCCGGGAACCATTGAATTTGAGTAAACGGAACGGGAAACGTTCAACCGTTTTAAAAATGAATTGGATTTATGCGAAATAAGACAGAAATCTCATTTAGCATAAATCATTTTGAATTAAAGGAATTATTTAAGCGATTTTTTCATCTTCGCATTCTTTTTCTTCATGCTTTTGATTTTAGCATTTAATTTTTTGATTTTTGAATCCGTGTTTTTGATGTCCTTCTTGACGGATTTCGTTGATTTGGATTTATTTTTTGACATAAATTGACCTTCCTATTTTCATTTTTTAGAATTTATTTTTGAATTCAAAAAATAATACATTTGATCTTCAATTTTCATAATTCAAACACTGATTTGCAATTTTATATTACAAAAAATATTATAAAAACAGAAGATTAATAATCAATAGTACCCCGTGTCTATAAATAGGTTCGCCCATATTGAAATATTTCATTTTAAAGTACCTCAGCCACCGCATTTAAGAAAACTCACCGCTGTCCCGCACGAATTGTCTTCCGCCATAATTCCCCCGGGCATAAACAGCTGAAAAAACGACAGCATTTTATCTCTGTTCTTCTTTTGAAGTGTATAAATTCGATATCATAGGAAAAATTATGTCTCTCAATCAAACCGTTCTTGAAATTCGCGAACGCCAGCGAATCAAATCCAAACCTTACGATGAACCGGCCGCTTTCTGGTTCGGCAAAGACAATCTGCGCGGCGATGTCGTCGATGTGATGACAATTATTTTTCAAACATCCGGCTGCTACTGGGGAAAACAGGGCGGCTGTACAATGTGCGGTTACGTTTATGACAGTTCAACGGGAACACCGGCGGACGATGACATCATGGCACAGCTGGACACAGCGTTGGAACAGGCCGAAAGAAGAAAACTTGAGCGGTTCATGGTGAAAATTTTCACATCGGGAAGCTTCCTGGATGAGCGGGAAATCTCAAAAGACGTCCGGAAAAAAATATTAAAGAAATTGGCCGATGATGAAAGAATCATCGCCGTCCTGGCCGAAACGCGCCCCGAATTTGTCACGGACGAAACGGCAAAAGACTGTTTGTCCGTCATGAACGGCAAACCTTTGGAATACGCTTACGGTTTGGAAACGTCGTCTGACAGAATCCGAAAAGAATCGATCAACAAAGGATTTTCTTTCGCGCATTTTAAAAGAGCCGCTGAAATTGCGAAGGAAAACGGCATTTTTACGAAAGCTTATTTGATGCTCAAGCCGCCGTTTTTGACCGAGAGGGAAGCCATGGAAGACATTTTAAAAAGTATTGACGATGTTGCACCCTATGCCGAAACCGTTTCAATCAATCTGTGCAACGTTCAGAACGGAACGTTCGTCGAAAAACTCTGGGAAAACAAAGAGTTTCGGCCGCCGTGGCTTTGGAGCATCGTCAACATTCTGCGCGAAGCTAAAACCAAACACTCCGATTTGTATTTGATGTCCGACCCGGTCGGCGCCGGCGCCAAACGCGGACCGCGCAACTGTAAAATCTGCAGCCGGGATGCTGCCGACATGATCCGCGACTTCTCAATCACTCAGGATATTAAAACATTGGACAAAATCGATTGTGACTGTAGACTGCTATGGGAAAAAGAATTGCTTTTGGATGATGTCACATTCGGATCCCCGATTTTAGATTAATTGATTTATCAAAAGGAAAGAAAAGATGTCTCAAAAAAAGATTTTCGAGAAAAAAATGTCAACCGATAAAGAAGGAAGGCGTTTTGCCACTCCCGAACCGGTTGCCAAGTACCGCGCGGCACGCCTCGCCTGCAGCACGATAGCCGACATCAGCTGCGGCATCGGCGGCCAGACCATTTACTTTGCGCAGCGCTGCAAACATGTTTATGCGGTTGAAATCGACGCACAGAAGCTGGAATACGCGAAAGAAAACTGCGCCAAATTCGGTCTTGAAAACATCACTTTCATCTGCGGTGACGCGCTTGATCCCGCCGTTATCGCGCAGATTCCGAAAGTGGACATCGTTTTCTCCGACCCGGCGCGCCCGCCCGAAGAAGAAACGCGGCAAGTGGACAGCCTGCGCCCGGGAATTCCGATGGTAATGGAGGCTTACGCCGAAAAAACGAATAACTTCGCGTTTGAAGCGCCGCCGCAAATGCCGCCCGAACGCATTGATTTCGACTGCGAAAAGGAATACATCTCCCTCAACGGACAGCTTAACCGCCTGACACTTTATTTCGGCCGAATCCGAAAATACAACCGGATCGCCGTGTCACTTCCTGACGGAAACGCGATGGTTGATGCGCCGGTCGAGCTGCCGCCGATGGTTGAAACGGAAAAGCCGATGCTTTTCATGTTTGAGCCTGATCCGGCCGTCATTGCCGCGGGTCTTTTGAACGAGCTGGTTGATGATATGATTAAAGCGACGGCCGGTCACGTACGCGTGATAAAGATCGACAAGAAAAGAACACTTCTGACGGCTGATTTGCTGACGGTGAACCCGATGAACAAAAACAATTTTATTGTTCTTCGGACCATGCCGTTTGAATCGGAAAATGATTACTCTGAAATCAATGAATTCCTTCAAAAAAGCAATGTCGGCAAAGTCACGCTTCGGGGAAGCATCGACCCGCAGGATTACTGGGGAATCCGCAATCAACTGGAAGCAAACCTTGACGGCTCTAAAAAAGTGCATTTGTTTTTGAAAGAAAAAGATTCGGGACAAAAAGAAGCGATTCTGTGCGAATTGATTTACGAATAAAACAGTCGCAACATATAATTATATAAGGAATCGAATTCAGAATTGCTGCTGTTAATTTATTCTAAAGAGAGGGTTACAATGACAGAGACAAAGAAAACAGATATTTTGGAAAAGGGGGCCATCATCCAGCGTGACGGTGAAACTTACGCGATTGCACCGCACACGCCCGCAGGTCTTTTGACGCCGGCGATTTTAAGAAACATTGCCGACGTTGCCGAAAAATATGATTTGGCGGCCGTTAAGATTTCGTCTTCCCAACGCATCGTTTTGGTCGGACTGAAAGAAGAAGACATTGACAGTGCGTGGGCAGATTTGAATATGAAGCCGGGTTCCGCTATCGGCATTTGTGTCAGGAGTGTCCGCGTCTGCCCGGGAACAACATTCTGCAAGCGCGGCAAACAGGACTCTATGAGCCTCGGTTTGAAATTGGATGAAAAATACCACGGTCTTCAGCTGCCGGCCAAAATGAAAATAGGTGTTTCGGGATGCCAGTTTTCCTGCGCCGAATCAGCCGTCCGCGATATCGGTTTTGTCGGTGACAGCAGCGGTTTCAAATGTTACGTCGGCGGTAGCGCCAGCGCAATGCCCCGCATCGGTGACTTAATCGCGGAAGGGCTTTCCGAAGAAGAAGCACTTGTACTGACCGAAAAAATCATCACTTACGCCAAAGAGAAGAACTCCAAAAAGAGACTCGGTAAACTGATTGAAGAGATCGGTATTGAGACGTTCAAAACAGAAGCGGGCATTTAAAAAATAACAATCGAAGACTCGGAATTTATTTCGAGTATACTTTTTTTCAGTAAAATTTATAAAAATGGATGCATATTATACAGCATGGTCGAAAAAGCAGATCTACCCGAAAAGAAAGCGATTCTGCAGGGCGACGGTGAAACATTCGCTATTGTTCTTCATTGCCCCGCCGGCTTGCTGACCCTTGATAATTTAAAAAGCATAACCTCGATTGTTGAAAAATACAACATTCCTGCGGTCAAAATCACAACAGCCCAACGCATCGCTTTGGCAGGTGTCAAAGAAGAAGATATCGACAAAATCTGGCAGGAAGTGAATATGAAACCGGGGTCTGCGGTCGGTGCCTGTATAAGGAGCGTGCGTGCATGTCCCGGAACGACATTATGTAAAAAAGGAAAACAGGACGCCCTCGGATTCGGTTTGAAACTGGATGAAAAATATCACGGGACACCGCTGCCTGCAAAGATGAAAATTGCCGTTTCGGGATGCCCGGCTTCCTGTTCGGAATCGTTAATCCGTGACCTCGGATTCACGGCCAATGAAAAAGGATACAAATGTTATGTCGGCGGCAGCGCCGGCGGTGTGCCGCATATCGGCAAATTGGTTGCCGAAAACTTAACGGAAGAACAGGCATTTGAAATCACTGAAAAAATCATTGTGTACGTCAAAGAGAAAAATTCGAATAAAAGACTCGGCCGCCTGATTGATGAAATCGGTATTGAACAATTTAAAACGGAAGCAGGGATTTGATCTGCTTTTATTCATCTTTTTTCATAAAAACGTCATTTGATATTTTTTTAACACTCATTGAATAAATATTTATCAAAACGGCCCGTTTTCGGTGATATGACACTTTTAGAACATATCTCGGAATTTGAAGATACGGAAACGAGCCGCCGAAAAACAAAACCGACAGACATATCGGAAACCTTGAAAACCGTCGGCGCAGACGCTTATTTGATGCACGGCGCCATTCATGACAGTGACATTTATTACGCCACCCGTTTCTTGGCCTCTGATTCCTTTTCATATATGCTCACCGCAGACGGTGATGAAACGCTTCTGATTTCCGATATGGAAAAGGGGCGCGCTGAGATCGAATCCCGTGTTCCGGCCGGCAAAATCAAAACGACATCTGACTACCGTTACCGTGAAATAGCCAAAGAAAAAAAGGATGCGGATTTGGCTTACATCCTTGTTTTAAAAGAAATGCTGGCCGAAAAAAAGATTCAAACCGCCGCCGTTTCTTATGAATTTCCGGCTTATTATTTTAATATGCTTCAAAAAGAAGGGATTTCCGTTGTTCTCATCAAATCCCCGTTTGAGAAAGCAAGATCCGTCAAAAACGCGGCGGAAATCGAGAAAATCGCTCAGTCCCAAAAAGCCGCCGAAGCCGCAATGACCGCGGCCATTGATATAATCAGCCGGTCGTCTCCCGATGATACCGGAAGCGGCAAGCTTGTTTATGAAGGACAGGTTCTGACGGGAAAAGCGGTTCTTTTGGAAATCGCGCGTGTTTTAATGGAAAATGACTGCGCAGATGAAGAAACAATCGTTTCCTGCGGTCCGGACAGCGCTGACCCGCACGGCAAAACATACGGCTCACTTTACGCGAACCACCCGATTGTCATTGACATCTTCCCGCAGCATAAATACAACCGCTATTTCGGCGACATGACACGGACGGTGATTCGCGGCGACGCTTCGGAAGAACTCATCCGCATGTATGACGCCGTGAAAACGGCGCAGGAAATCGGCGTCAAAACGGCGAAACCGGGAGCGACATGCGCGGATGTTCATAATGCGGTCTGCGACGCTTTGGAAGCAGCGGGATATGACACATACAGAAGCGGCTCCAAAGTCGGTTTCATTCACACCACGGGGCACGGTGTCGGATTGGATATTCACGAAATGCCTTCCGTCTCGGATAATCCGCATGTGTTAGCGCCCGGAAATGTCATTACGATCGAACCGGGACTTTATTATCCCGATGTCGGCGGTATACGGATTGAAGATACGGTTGTGATTACAGAAGAGGGATGCCGGAATCTGAATACGATGCCGAAAATTTTTGAGATATGATTTTTAAAGAAGAACGGCTTTTAGAAATATCTCAAAAAGAAGGAATTATGATTATGTCAAAATTTGAAGTTAATCCGATCAATACGGAAGAAGTGCTGGATAAATACCGTGAAGCCGGCAGAATTCACCAGCAGATCATGAAGGAAGCGCGGGCGAATATCAAAGTCGGCATGAACATTTACGAATATGCCCGCAAGATTGATGAAAGAATTCTCGAACTCAGCAGCGGTTCGGCTTTCCCGGTGAACATCTCCCTTAATGAAGAAGCTGCCCATGACACGCCGCTTTTAAACGATGTCCGCGTTTTCGGCGAGGATGTCGTGAAAGTCGATGTCGGTGTCCATGTTGACGGCTACATTGCCGACGGCGCGATGACGATTGATCTCTCCGGAAAACACGCCGATCTGGTCAAGGCAAGCGAAGAAGCGCTCAAAGCTGCTATTGACACCGTCAAAGCCGGCGCGACAACGCAGGCGATCGGCGCAGCGGTTGAAGACACGATCACAGGCCTCGGATTTAATCCGATCCGGAATCTCATGGGACACGGGCTGGCGCAGTACACTGCGCACGCCGAACCGTCCGTTCCGAACATAAAGCATTCCGGTTTCGGCGCAGAGCTGCGTTTCGGCGACACGATTGCCATCGAACCGTTTGCCACCGACGGCGAAGGATTCGTGGACAACGGCCGCATTAAAGAGATTTATTCACAGGTCAAATTGAAACCGACGCGGGTCCCGTTTGTCCGCAAAGTGCTCAGCCAAATTGAAGGATATAACGGTTTGCCTTTCGCTAAACGCTGGCTTGAAGGCGATAAAATTGATTTGGCACTTATCCAGTTGGAAAGAGACGGCATCCTCACCGATTATCCTGTTTTGGTAGAAGTTTCAGGCGGGCTGGTGTCGCAGGCGGAGCACACCGTGATCGTTACCGAAGACGGCTGCGAAGTGACGACAAGAAGCTGAAAAGGAGGAAGAGGATGATATCGGAAAAGCTGAACATTGACGGAAAAAAGTTTGACGCTTATTCAATTTCACTGGATACCGCGCCGTTTCTTCTCATCCGCGCTGCCGATAAATCATTCTTAGCCTGCGGTTTCTTGGACATTGCCGCTGCCGACAGCCTTTCTTCCTGCGCCGCAAAAGTCAGGGGTGTGAAAACGTTTGACGACATGATGACAGCGTCTGTCATTGCCGTTACGAAAGAAGCTGAAAAGAAAGGCATCAAACCCGGCATGACCGGCAAAGAAGCGCTGATGAAATTCTGAAAAAGATCCGACATGTCCTTTACAGATGCGCTGCGGGAAAAAGACGGCGCCGTTTTTATTGATTTGGAAGTGACGCCCGGCTCTAAAGTGATTCAAGTGCCGAGCGGCTACAATGAATGGCGCAAACGCATTGAAATCAAAATTACGCAAGCAGCGCAGAAAGGCAAGGCGAACGAACAGATAATTGAAGAAACCGCGGCGTTATTTAACGTCTCCCTGTCCCGCGTTTCGATTGAGAACGGCATGACAAGTTCAAAGAAAACGGTTCGGATTGACGGCATTACTCTGCCGGAAGTTCAAAGGCTTTTGGAATCAAAATTATGAAATATGATACCGCTTCAGAACGGAACAGAAACGCTTTGGAAGCGATTGAATCTGTTTTGAGTGAGTTGGGCGCAAACAACACCGGCTTTGATGAAAAGCAAACTTCAGCCGATTCTTTTTTAATCATTGTCGAGGGCCGGAGAGATATCATTTCACTTCGGAATCTCGGCGTTACGGCAGAAATCATTCCCTGTGCCAATCAGCCGGCTGCCGAATTTTGTGAAAAGATTGCCGAAAAGAAAAAAACCGCCGTTATTTTGACGGATTGGGACCGCAAAGGCGGTATTCTGGCGGCGCGGCTGGCAGAGCAGTTCAAAAATCTGGACGTGCCTTTTGAGACATCGCAGCGGGAAAAGCTGCTTTTTTATTCAAAAAGAGAAATCAAAGATGTGGAAAGCCTTTTTTCGTATGTAAAAAAATTAAGAAAAATAGAAAACGGCATCTCAGACGATGAAGTTTTTTGAAGTTAATCATCCGCGCCGTTATACAGCTAAATTTCGTTCGGCCAGCTTTCAAGAGGATTCACTGTTGCTGCACCGGAAGTACAAGCCGTAATTTTCATACCTATTCTAATGTCATCAGCAAAATAAGTTGCAGGAGAAGAATAATGACAAACCATGTGAGTACCGTTATCAAGTATTATTCCGATAATTCCGGCATTTTCCCTCTTCTGGCTTTTGCTTATATTCTGAACAGTTCCGTTGTAAGAACTAATCACATCACCTTGCACCTCGGCATATACTGCAACAGAAGGGCTTTGTAAATTGCCGTCAATCGGAAGCCAGTAACGAATAAACATATATTTATCGACTTCAGGGGACCAAGTATGAAAATTATTATCGGTTTCATTATTCACAATAAAAGTCATCTGTTTTTGCCCGTAATAGGATTCATACTCGGTTTCCAATGTAAGAAGCGTATAATTCTCGGAAACGGAAATATTTGTAATATTTCCGGAGAAGGTCGAAGATTCGGGACCGGAGGCTTTAATTTCCGGAGATGAATCGTTTTCCGTGCCATTATTAAGACAACCGGAAAAAGCAACAACACACAAAATTAGAAAAAAGCATATTTTGAATAATTTCATAATACCACCGTTTTAGAAATTAATTGACAGATTAAAATTAGCTGCATATTACTTGAAATTGTCGAGGCAAAAAGAAAAATAAATTGTCTGTTACTGGCTGATAAAATCATAAAAATGATTGTGTCGGATCCGTCAAAGCGGATTCGGAATGAAATGCTACGTCAAGAGAAAGTATTCGTTTTGATTTGAGTTTTAAGAAGAAGAGTTTTTGATGTCCGTTTGGAACTGCGTTGAGATGTCAACCACCGGACCTTCGGAGGCATCCATTTTAGAAACAGTGAGTAAATTGCCTTTGCGTTCAATTAATGTCGCTTCCGTGACTTTTAATTGATTGACGCCGTCTTTGCTTTTGTGAACAACGAGGAGTTTTTGACCTCTCTCGGGACTGTTACCGAATTTTTGAACCATATTTGTGACAACCTGTTCAAATTCGGAATAAATGAGAATTTCCGTCTTATTCGCCGATTTTCTGATACTTCCAATCGGTTCAACTGTCAGGAGCATAGTTTTTTGCCAACCCAATTTTAATTTTTGCTGATTGAATAATTTATATTTTATTCAGCTCACAAATATTAACACAATAATTAACACAATAATTAACACAATACAAACGCCGAATCAACAACCACAACGATTCTTTGTTCGTTATTAGTCGATAAACCTCTCACCTGTATATATTCATTTCGTTTACTGACGAAGTGAAGAAACGAGGTAAACATTTGTTTTGAAAGAGTATCCCCGGAGAAAGAAAAAGTAAAATAATTCGGTATCTGTTAACGACCTGAAAGATTAAAACAAAAGAGTTTGAAAAAATTTGATCTGTCGGATACTGCCAAAAATATCATGATAAATCGTGAAATTAGGAGGATCTAAATAATAGAAATTGTCGATAAAATAAGAAATTGTCGAAAAAGGCGAAATAAAATAAAAACCGATAAAAAAGGAAAAGAAAAAGAAATTAAAAATTTCCTTTCTCAAAATCACTCATTTTAATTGGCCGGAACCAAGTGGTTATTTTCGGGTGCAGAGAGATCTGCAGAGGACAGATCGCTGCTGTAGGAAGAACGGTTTTCGGAATAATATTCCCGAACTTCATAAGCTGTGTTCTGCGGAGGCATACTGGTCAGAATAATCCAGTTGCCGTAAATGCTGACATGAGTTCCTGCCTTCACATTGGACATGTTCATGTAGAACTGTGTGTTGTTGTTGCAGTTGAAAATCATGGTTGAATTGTTTTCGAGCTTGACTTCAATTTTTCCGACATAACTTGAACTGCTTGTGTTAACAGCCGGTGTCACATTGACAATTTCACCGTTATAAACAGACAAATTGGCATACTGAAGCACGTTTGCGACAATAACGGTTTGGGTTTGTGAAAGGTTGGCACTGGTGTTGTTTGCGGGAACGCCGTAATAAACTTCCACATATTGGCCGGTTTTCAGGTCAGAAAGATTAAAGTTCATTTTAGAGTTGTTGTCAAAGACAAATTTCACGCTCGGTGCGCCGAAGTTTGTTCCTTTGACCTGAGCCAAAGTTATTGTTGTCGTGTTGTTCGCTGTCGTGATGTTGGTCACATTGCCGCGGTACATGGCCGTGTCGGCGGGGGCGTCGATCGGGTCCGGCGGCGCGGTAACATTGCTTGAATTGTTGCTTGAGTTATTGGACGAGTTGTTGGATGAATTGTTTGTGTCATTGTTGCCGCCGAGACAGCCGGCAACCAAAACCGCACCCAACACAAGGCATAACCCGATAATGAAGAGTTGTTTTTTCATATGAGAGCTCCTGTGTAATCAATAAAC
>CAYUQC010000001.1:0-76357 GCA_964446755.1 uncultured Methanosarcinales archaeon | reverse complement strand
CGCCAGCCGTCGAACCGATATTCCTTCATGGTATTCGGATTGGTTTTTCAATCGTTTGAAAGCCGGAGAAGTTTTGGTTCGCAATCCTATGAATTTCAGGCAGGTCAGCCGCATTTCTTTATCTTCTGATGTGGTTGATTGTATTGTCTTTTGGACCAAAAATCCGGCACCGATGATGGGCCGGCTCAATGAGCTCGGTGACAGGCCGTATTATTTTTTATTTACCATTAATCCGTACGGTAATGATATTGAAGCCGGCCTGCCGCCCGCAAAGGACTTGATCGAAACGTTCCGGGCGCTTTCTGACCAAATCGGTGCTGAACGTGTTGTTTGGCGCTACAGTCCTCTTTTTGTGAATGCCGAATACACATCTGAATTTCATATTGAAAATTTTGAACAAACGGCCGAACTTCTGAACGGATCGGCCAAAAAAGTACTTCTCAGTTATTTGGATTATTATCCCAAACTCAAAAGAGTATTTCATGAATACGGACTTCGTGAATCGGAACCGGAAGAAAAAATGTTTTTTGCCCGCGAATTTGCGGCGATTGCTAAAAAAAACCAGATTCAATTCGGCTTGTGCTCGGAAACTCAGGAGTTTCCCGAATATCATATTTACCGGGCACCTTGTATTGATAAAGAGCTGATTGAAAAGATTACCGGCAAATCTATGGATCTGAAGAAAGATAAAAATCAGCGGGCTCAATGTTCGTGTGTCGAAAGTATCGATATCGGAACTTATAACACATGCCTGAGCAAATGCATTTACTGTTATGCGAATTTCAGCAATTCTTCGGTTTCGAGAAATGCGGCACAGCACAATCCCGTTTCTCCTCTCATGATTGGTGAATTGAACGAAAAGGACAGTCTTAAAGACCGGAAAGTACAAAGCAATATAAGCGGACAAAAATCGATTTATCATTTTTAATTTTTACTCTTTTCGTCTTATTGTTAACCATCAATCATCCAAAACCTTCCGAAAATCAAAATCCCATACCTCAAAGGTTTACAATCCCTTGACAGATTCGTTTCTCAAAAGAATTGTAAACGATTACCTTTATTTACAATAACTAAATTCAATTAATTGAGGTTATAATTATGGACGCTAAAAATTACGTCGAAAAGGTTTTGGAAGATGTCAAAAGACGAAACCCCGGAGAAGTTGAGTTTTACAATGCCGTGGATGAAGTTCTTCATTCGTTGATTCCGGTTCTTGAAAAGAAACCCGAACTCATCGAAGCAGCAATTTTAGACAGAATTGTCGAGCCCGAAAGAATGATTTATTTCCGTGTTCCGTGGACGGATGATGCCGGAAAGATTCACGTTAACCGCGGTTTCCGCGTTCAGTTCAACGGCGCGCTCGGTCCTTATAAAGGCGGTATCCGCTTCCATCCGACCGTCAGCCAAAGCATCGTGAAATTCCTCGGTTTTGAACAGATTTTCAAGAATTCCCTGACCGGTCTTCCCATGGGCGGCGGCAAAGGCGGCTCTGATTTTGATCCCAAAGGCAAATCCGACGCTGAAATCATGCGTTTCTGCCAATCCTTTATGTCCGAATTATACAAGCACATCGGTCCGGATGTTGATGTTCCGGCCGGCGACATCGGTGTCGGCGGCAGAGAAATCGGCTTTATGTACGGCATGTACAGAAAACTCGCCAACGCCAGCAGTCAGGGCGTTTTGACCGGCAAGCCGCTCACTTTCGGCGGAAGCCTCGGCAGAACCCCTGCGACAGGTTACGGTCTTCTCTATTTCGCTGATGAAATGCTCAAAGACAAAGGCACGTCCTTTGCCGGCAAAACGGTTGTCGTTTCCGGATCCGGCAACGTCGCGATTTATGCGATTGAAAAAGCACAGCAGCTCGGTGCAAAAGTTGTGACCTGCAGCGACTCGGGCGGTTACATTTATGATGATGCCGGTATCGATCTGAATATTGTCAAACAATTGAAAGAAGTCGAAGCCCGCAGAATCAAAGATTATCTTGAATTCCGGCCCAACGCAAAATATGTCGAAGGCAGCACCAAAATTTGGGAAGTCAAATGTGATGTTGCGCTTCCCTGCGCCACGCAGAATGAACTTGACAAAGCTTCCGCCGAACTCCTGATCAAAAACGGCGTTCAATTCGTCGCCGAAGGCGCCAATATGCCGACAACGCTTGATGCTGTCACAACATTCCAAAAAGCAGGTGTCTACTTCGGTCCCGCCAAAGCCTGTAACGCAGGCGGTGTTGCGACTTCCGGTCTTGAAATGACGCAAAACTCCATGCGTCTCAGCTGGACATTTGACGAAGTTGATGACAAACTCAAAGGCATCATGCAGAACATCTTCGCCGCATCCAAAGCGGCCGCCAAAGAGATTGGTGACGATGACAACCTTCTGGCCGGCGCAAACATTGCCGGTTTCCTGAAAGTTTCCGATGCCATGATGAAGCAGGGCCTCATCTGAATTATATTCAACAAATCGGAAATTTGGACTCAGATTTCCGGTTTTCTTTTTCACCTTTTAACAAAACGCATGTTTCATTTGCATTTTATTCTTTAAAAATGAGCGGCCGGGTTTCTTTTACTTTTTCCGGTTCGTAAATCCGCTTTCCTTCTTTTAAAAAGTCGGGCAGGCGCTTGTTTTTTGACCCGAGGAGCTGAATGCAGTAGGTGACGCCTTCTATTTTTTCACCCCATAAGCCGTGAACGCGGTGAACGCCGATTAAATTAATATAGTCTTCCAAGTCATCGCATTCTTCTTTCATCTTTTTGACGACTTCGCAGAGCGCTTTGACATCATCCGCGGCGCGGTGCGTGTTCTCAACACCTTCTATCCGATAATATTCGATTGCATCTTTTAACGAATGCGGATAAGCTTTTCTGTCTTTTAAAACCGTAAACGTATCCAAAATATCAAACGACACCGGAATGCTTTTGCCGTATTTTTTCAGCAGATTTAATACAAAAGAGAGGTCAAATTGCGCGTTGTGGGCAATAATTAATGTTTGGACGGCCGGATAAAATATTTCCGTAAATTCATTTACGGCCGGTTTTTCTTCTATTCCTTCCGACGACAGCATCTCATCGGTAATATGTGTCAGTTCTACGATTTCCTCCGGAATCTTTTCACCGTCGGGAAGTTTAATGAAAAGATCAATTTCTTTCTCCTCATTAAATCCGGCACCGTCTTCATAACAGCGCGCGGCGGCCAGTTCTATAATCTGATTCTTTTCAACCGACAAACCTGTCGTTTCAACATCAATAAACACAATTTGTTTATAGGCCGGAAAAATATCCGAGGCCCGGCACGGGGAATTGAATACGGTCATGGGAGATTTCCGTTTATTTAATTAATCTAGTCTTTTTGAAATGAACTATTTTACCGAACAGGGTTCTTAAAGCCATTTCGGCCATTTCACACCGAACGAGGCCACCATTTCCGCAACTTCATCATGAATCGTCCGGTCGGCTTTGAGCATGATGAAGCCGTAAAGCAAACCGCCGGCAACAAAAGCCGTCAAAAGGTAAATCACGTTTGTAACCGGCAGTATGCATTTGAATCCCAAAAGGAAAGCGCACATCAAAAGCGACGCAATCACCATTTTCAAAATAGATTTCCAATTATAGTGAACAGGAATAACTTTGCGGAGCAGCAGGTAAGCTAACGCGGAATTTAAAATCATTGCAATCACGGTTGCGGAAGCTGCGCCTTCCATGCCGTAAAGCGGAATTAAAATCATATTCAGAAGTACATTGGCGGTAATGCCGACGGCAATCGAGAGAAAGGCGTATTTGGGATGGCTGATCGCATTCAGACAAATGCTCTGCAGATACATGAAAACGGTGACGATTTGAATAAATGACAGCAAAAGTAATGCGGGGACGCCCGGAATATAAGCTTCGCCGTAAAAGAGAGAAATAAAATCATATCCCAGAATCAGGAAGCTGAAAAAAATCGGAATAGCCAGCATCAACGACAGCGATGTGCCGCTGCGCAAGCCGTCTGTGATGTTTTTGAATTGTTTTGTTTCGTTCCAGGCACTGAATTTCGGATACAAAACCGCTTTGACGGAGGTTGCGGCAAGCCCGGCCAGCATTGAAAACTGGTAAACGATTCTGTAAATGCCCGCTTCGGTTTCCGTCATGTAGTGCCCGATGAAAACAACATCAATATTCTGATAAATCAAATAGCAGCTCATCACCAAAAAAATCAGAACGGCATAAGTCAAAACGCGCTTAAAATTTTCTTTGGAAAACTTCACCAATTTCAATTGATTATAACGGTGCGCGAACGCGGCAGCAAAAATCATACCGACCAAAAATCCGCCCATCAAACCGAACGAATGATAGCCGAGGTAAACGATGCCGATTTGAAATAGTGAACGAACGGCTGTATTTAAAAACAACGAAACTTGAAAAGCATTGACTTTTCCGTCAGCGTAAGCGGCATAAATTCGGCTGTTGTAAAAATAATCAATGAAAAGTGCTGCAATAATCCACCAAAATATGCCGGTCTCCATAATGGTTGACGTCGGAAATACAACGGCGGAAATCAATAATCCGGCAACGCATAATATCAAATAAACGGCACGAAGCGTCATCGAAGCCGTATAATATTCGTTTCTGTCTTTTCCCTCACTGATGAGCTTAACACTGGACTCTCCGATGCCGCTTTCAGAAAACAGGTAGAAAAGTGCGCTGTAGGAGAAAAACAAAAAGTAAACGCCGACGATCGAAGGATCGACAACGCGTGTAAAATAAATCGTGCTCAAAAAACCGATGGCGGTTAATCCGAATTGAGATAAAAGGGAGACAAGCGTTTGAGAATGAACCGCGTTTTGATCGCCGGCGTTCTCGTCTCCTTTTTTTCCGATATTTGAAAAAATATCCGCCGTTTGAGCCATACTTCCTAAAAGCGCCGTCTGTATTAAAAGGTGACTGAATAAAAATAAGAGCGGAATGAAGCTGATTGATGAATCAAACTTCATAAAACGGTTTTTTAAACAAATCCGGATTGTTTTGCGGATTTACCAAAAAGTCAAGTTTATCCAAATCATTCACCAAACCGTACATGTCAACACCCGAAAAGAGTCCGATTTCCGGATAACTTTTCGGTTTGCCGTAAGAAAGCGGCGGCATTTTATCATAATTACCGTTCTGCGCAATCCCGTCTTCCGTTATATAATAAGCCAATCCCGCTTTGCAGCGGACAGGTTCATATTCTGAATCAAAGGCGTCCGATACCCAATTTGCCATGACCAGTTCTTCACTGTCGGCATTTACAGTCACATGCCCGTAATTCGGAGGGATCAGGACAACATCGCCTTCATTGGCTTCAACAATAATAAAATCGGATAAATCCTTTTTTTGAAGCAGATAAGTCGCTGTTCCGCGGATTACTTGATATACTTCCGGATAAGAAAGCATTTCTGAGCCGCAGTTGTCGGGACAGGGATGGTAGTGGCCGGCGGTTTTCACATATTCCGGGCCGAGCATCGCCGGCGGAATCACGGTAATGTCATAACGGAGCCGGGCTTCTTTCATTTTTCGGAGTTCATCTCCCGAAAGATGCACCTCGCGGTACATGTCATAAAGGATTTTATCGGGATACGTGATCCATGTCCGATCCATTAAAACATCTGTCATGTCCCTGATTTTTCGGGTGCTGTGCGCGGTTGAAACCTTTGAATAGTCCGGATGTGTCACCATGAGTGTTTCTCCAACTTCGTTTTTAAATATTTGATTCCTATATGTTTCGATTTTTATAAATATTTACGCTTCGAAACGCTTCCGAATCGCTTCCGCGTGTTCAAACAGTCCTTCCGTTTCTGCCAAATCAATTACCGCATCCTTGATTTCGTTCAGCCCTTCTTTGCTGATCCGCTGAATCGTAAACGACTTCAAAAAGTGAGCCGTATTCAATCCGGAATACATGCGGACATAACCGGATGTCGGGAGAACGTGATTTGTTCCGGATGCATAATCTCCGGCCGGAACAGGCGCGTAATTTCCGACAAATACGGAACCGGCATTCTGAATCCGGTTCAAAACATTATCTTCCGTATCGGAGCCGACCATAATCTGCAGATGTTCAGGCCCGAATTCGTTTGAAAATGAAATGCATTCATCCATATTTCCGGCAACCAAAATGGCGGAATTCTGCAATGAAGCTTCAATGATTTCTTTGCGTTTTGCGGTTTCTGTCTGTTTTTCAACTTCATCCGAGACAGCCTTTGCCAGTTTTTTCGAGGGTGTTATCAGCACGGAAACCGAGTTCGGGTCGTGTTCCGCCTGCGCCAGTATGTCTGCTGCGGCCATCTTCGGGTCGGCAAAATCATCGGCAATAATCAAAACTTCGCTCGGGCCTGCCGGGAAATCAATTTCAGCGTAATCACGTATTTTCATTTTCGCGTAAGTGACATACACATTTCCCGGGCCGACAATTTTGTCCGCCTGCGGAATACTCTCTGTCCCGTAAGCCATCCCGGCAATCGCCTGAGCGCCGCCTGTTTTGAAAATCCTGTCAACGCCCGCAATCTTACAGGCGGCAAGGGTCAGAGGGTGAACGGTCCCGTCGGCGAGCGGAGGGGTACACACAATCACTTCGGGGACGCCGGCAACTTTTGCGGGCAGCGCGGTCATCAATACGGTTGAAGGGTAGCTTGCGCGGCCGCCCGGTACATAACAGCCGACTCGGGAAAGCGGAATCGTTTTCTGACCCAAGACGATTCCGGGCGTATCTTCAATATACCATATTTCTTTGGGCAGCTGAGCGGCATGGAAACGCCGGATATTTTCAGCCGCCTGACGCAGGTGTTTTAATAATTTTGAATCTAAAGAAGCAACAGCTTCTTCAATTTCAGCGGGCGTCACCTGCAGTGATTTCAAGTCTGCTTTATCGAACTGCTTTGTATATTCCAAAATCGCCGCGTCTCCGTTTTTTTGAACATTTTCCAAAATGGCGTCAACGGAAGCGCCGACATCCGCCAGCCCTTTGCCACGTGAGAACAGTTTATTCAAATCCGAGTCGGAAAGCTCGGACAGGTTTTTAAAAATCATATTTGAAACAACCGCCTGAACTTTCATAAACTTTACTCTTTTTCCATATACGAAAAGCTTAAAGAGGCGGCGAGACAGGTTAAAATTAAATAGCTTGTATAGAATTATTGTTGTATTTATTATGGGTGTTTGATTCATTTTTGCCGCGTTGCGTTTTTCAACGTTTTGACGACGGTTTGAATCTATACTTTTTATTTGAGTATTGTATCATTGAGGTTATTATCTTGGCGAAAAGAACTATCCGTAGACAAACTTCTGAACGCCGCACTTCTGATGATTCGGATACCGTCGTGACGGTTTCGGAAGAGTACACTGTTGAAGAGTCCGCAGATGCGGATGCTGTCACAGTGACCGAATCATATGAAGTCCGCGTTGATGAAGCGGCAGCGTCGCCGGAAGACGTGAAAAAGAAGCCGGAAAAGAAAGGCTTCCTGGACGAGTATAAAGACAAAAACAATCTGATTAAAAGTGTGCTTTACGGTATCGGTGTTTTGCTTTCCGCACTGCTGGCTTTTTACATCCGCATTCTTCCGAAAGACGGCGTTTTCATGGAAAACGGCTTCATCCGCTTCGGTGAAAATGACCCGTGGTACCACTGGAGAAACGTGGATTACCTGCTCGAAAATTTCCGTTTCTTATGGTTTGATCCCGCAACCACTTATCCCTACGGTACACCGCAGGCCTTCGCGCCTTTATACGACTACATTTTAGCAGGTGCCATTAAAATTCTGCAGTTTATTACAGGAAATACAACCGAAGCGTATGCAATGACCGTTGCCGCTTATTGGCCTTGCATCCTTGCGGCCGGCTGTGTTATCGTCGTTTATTTTGTCGCAAAGAAACTCTTTGACAGCAGGAACATCGGTCTCCTGTCCGCTTTCCTTTTAGCGGTCGCTCCGGGTCAGTTCCTCTCAAGAAGTATTATCGGTTTCAATGACCACCACGTTGCCGAGGTTCTTTTCAGTTCACTCGTTATTCTGTTCTTAGTCATCACGCTTTTAAAAGCCCGTGACAAAAATATTACATTTACCGATATTTCCAAAGGAAAACTTTCCGCGTTTAAACCTATTCTGCCTTATGCTGTTTTAACAGGTATTGCAATGGCGGCATATACGCTTGTTTGGGAAGGCGCTCTTCTTTTCGCCTTTATCATCGGTGTTTTCATAACCATTCAAATGCTGATTAACCATCTCAAAGGAGAGGGGACGGCTTTCATCGCCGTGACCGGTATCATCATTTTCGTCATCGATTTTCTGATCGTTTTCATAACGCCGCAACTCGGTGAATATAAGTCGCTTCATATGATGGCGCTCGGCGCAGGTATTATTGCCATGCTTTTCATGGCCGTTCTGTCTTATGCGCTTGAAAAGAAGAACCTCAACAAACTTTATTATCCGGGTATTTTAGCCGGTTTAGTGGTTGCGGGTGCCGTTGCAGGCAGTTTGCTTTCATCAACCGTCAGAGATGCCTTGCTGGGTATTGTCAGCTTCTTTACAAGAACAGGCGGTGCCACAACAATCGGTGAAGCTTCTCCGTATTTTGGAAGCATTGTTAATCCCTTGTTGTTTACTGTTCTGATCGCTGCTTTCCTGATTATTTTGCCGTTCATGGCAACACCTTATATCAAGAAGTCAGGTGTTAAAAAGGGAATATTGGCCGTCTGGGCCGTTCTTTTCTTCCTGCTCATTTTGGCTTCGGGAAGCGCATTCAGTTTGTTCACCACTTTCTCCGTCATGGGTTACATCTGGATTATCGTGCTGCCGATCATGGCTTATATTGCCGTCAAAAACAACAGTATGGAAAAAACGCTGCTGGTGATTTGGACGGTCATTCTGCTTTGGGCTTTGGTGCAGCAGAACAGATTCAGTTATTACTTCGTTGTTCCGGTCGTCATTTTGACATCCTGGGCCTTCATGGAAATCGCCCGCGCCGTTAAAGCGGACGAAGCTTGGGCACTCTTTAAGAAGAATTATCTTTCCAAAGACACACGCGCCAAGAAAGAAGAACCTGCTCCGGTTTACTCTTCCAAGCAGGAAAAAGCGCAGTCCCGCCGTGAATCTTCAAAAGTTAAATCCAAACCCGCAGACAACGGCAATGAAAAAATCGCAATCGCAGCTCTCGTTTTGATTGTTGCGCTCGGTGTCCTTTTAGTGCCGACTTACACCATGACATCACAATATGTTTCCGGCACAGGCGGCCCGAATGAAGCTTGGATTGACACTTCCCTGTGGATTCGCGACAACACGCCTGAAATCGGATTGGACTGGTACGGTCATTACGAAGAACCGCTTCAGGACATTGACGGTGACGGTATTGAGGATACAGTCTCAGGTATCGGTATTGAGCATTTCGAGAATCAGGCGAGTATCGTTCCGTTTGATTATCCGGGCACCGCTTACGGTGTTTTGTCCTGGTGGGATTACGGCCACTGGCTGGAAGTCATCGGTGAACGCATGGTGAATGCCAATCCGTTCCAGTTCGGTGTCGGCGGCCGCCGCGGCAACGTGACGGATGATATGATTCCGGGAGCTGCACCGTTCTTTGTTGCCGAAACCGAGAAAGAGGCTACCGGATATTTGGTTGACATCGACCCGCGCGAAGACAAAATCGGTGCACGCTACATCGTCACGGACATTGAAATGGCCTCCGGTATGAGCAAATTCTATGCGATGACCGCGTGGACGCTTGATACGGACGGTTATTATGTGACATACAATATCAACGGCCAGAACAGCACGTTCATCGGCAGTGACCGTTATTTCAATTCAATGGTTTACCGCCTGCACATGCTTGACGCTGTCAGTATGGAACAATACCGTATGGTTTACGAATCCGTGATTTACAATTCAGACAGTAACATGGCAAGACAGGAGATTTTCTATAAACAGCTCTTCAACCAGCTTTATTCCGGAAATCTGACCGAATCGAATACCGGCTATGTTAAAGTCTTTGAATATGTGGAAGGCGCTGTCATTTCCGGCACCGCTCCGGCAAACGAAACCGTTGAACTGACTTTGACGGTTCAGACCAATCAGAACCGTGTCTTCAACTACAACCAAACGGTTAAAGCAGATGAAAACGGCAACTTCTCTTTCAGAGTTCCGTATTCAACAACCGGTCCTGTTGACGGCGAAACCAATTTCGCGGTGAAGCCGATGGGCAATTACACCGTTAAATACGGCACCGTTGAAGAAAAAATTGATGTCAGTGAAGAAGATGTCCTGAACGGCAACACCGTTTCAGTAACTTTCAACTGATTCAGAATCGAAATAAATACGAAACGGAATTTTTCCGTTTCTTTTTCCTTTTTTTAAAAATAATCGTGCATCAGGGTTCGATTCGGGCCGTTAATCTTTCATTCATAAATTTCCAAAAGCCTTCGCTTTGAATTTCCATGATTTCTTTTTCCCGAAGAACATCGTAGCCGTTTTTCATAGAATCGCGTATATGGCGGCCCAAAGCCGCTTCCTTGAAAATCAAATCTTCAATTAAATATTCGGCCGTTTTGTATTTTCTCGGAATTTCGGCGACATATCTTTCATTTTCAATCGCGAAAGAGAAAGTGTTCGGGTCTTTTTTGTATTTTTGACAGAATGTTTCAGCGTTGCTTTCATTCCAAACCGGCGGGCCTGTTCTCTTTTGAAGCGGCGGCAGTTCGGCGTCCAGAAGTTCTATGAAAACAATACTTTTGCCGTTTTCTTCCGACCATGAAAATGTATTGACAACCGTAAATTCGTTTCGCGTCAAAAGTTCTTCCAGAGATTTTTCCATTCTGAAAAGCTGCGGATAAAGCGTATCCTCCGCTTTCGGGGGTGTTTGAAATGAAAGGCCGATTATTTCCGTTCCGCGTGCCGCCGTTATTTCTTCAAATTCATCAGGGGTCATCGGCGGGTATTCTTCACGTTTAAAGTAATCAGCGCTCGGGTTTTTCATGAATGAGCGGGCACGGTCAATGAAAAGCGCGAATTTTGTCAGGGATAAGGCGGCAGCTACATTTCTTTTCGGATCTGTCGGATCAATGACAACAAGCGGATGCTCATGTTCCAAAGATTGGTGACCGGCCAAGTCGATGACAATACCGTATTTCCAATGGGCGGCATGTTCCAAAACGCCTTCAAAACCGCCGTAATAAATGGTTAAAATTTCCGTCAGATATCCCGAAAACCCGCCGGTCCGGACTTCGGAGCCGTAAACGCCGACGCCTTTCATGAATTGTTTCAGAACCAAAACGTCTTCTTCCAATCCGCTGATATTTTCTTTGATGTAAGCGCAGTGAAACGGTGTCCGGTCAACGGCGGATTTGATGTCGGCACCGCTTTTCACGCGGAAACACGGAACCAAATCGACTTCGAACCCTTCCTTTCGGATGTGGATGTACGGATGTTCGGAGTGGCGGTCTTCCCAGGTATCTCCGGTTTTTGCCATTTCCATTAAAAGCCGATGGCTTCGGTGATAAAATTCGTCAAACGGAATGTCTTCCGGGTATGAAATAAAAACGTCAATATCGTGGCTGCCGTGAAGCCAGGTGTTTCTCTCTGCCGAGCCGACGGAAAGCGGAAGGATGTCACACTGGCCTTGTTCCCGGGCGATTCTGGCAATATCATCAATGATGCTTTTTCGAACCGATTCAAGTTTTGTTTTTTCTTCTGCTGTCGGACGGACGCGCTTGAGAATCTCGTCTTTGATTTCAGTGATTTTTTCCTTTTTCGAGTCGGCAGTCATGTTTAATCCTTTGTTCCGGTTTTCTTTACAGTCACTTTTCAATGGGCTTGAAAAATATTTATAATTAGTTGTCAAGACCGATTTTTATTTTCCGGATTTCTTTGAAACGCTTTTATAGGATTGAACGTTTTAGTCAAGCGAGGTTTCATTAATGAATTACGATCTTTTGTTTATTCTTATTTTTTGGATGGTTGCGATGACGATTGTGACAATTTCTTCCGTCCGAATTGTTAAAAAATATCCGGCTTACGGATTTGCCGCTTTGACGGCTTTTTATGTCGCTTACCTGCTCAGCTCTCAAGTGATTGCAACGAAACTGGCGACTTTTGACTTCGGAACATGGTTCGGGTACAGCATTATCCTGTCAACGCCCGCCGCCGCGATTCTTTATCCGTTCATCGCGCAGGTTCTGGACATGATCAATGAGGTTTATGGTAAGAAAAGAGCCGTAGCTGCGGTTATGATCGCGCTCGGGACACAGGTTCTTTACGTCATGTTCATCGCTATGGCCATTAAAATTCCGGCTGCCGCTTTCTATGAATTGGACAGTGAATGGACGGCGATTTTCGCTCTCAGCGTCGGCGTGACTTTTGCCAGCTGGGTTTCTTTCCTGGTCTGTTCTTTGCTGGACACATACATGTTTTCTTATATCAAACGTAAACTGCGCCCGCGAGAACTTGCTTTCAAAGGTGACGCTTTTTTGAATCCCTATATTTGGATCCGCTCGCTTGTCACGGACGCTTTCAGTTTGGCGGTTGATTCCATCATTTTCGTCGTCATCGCTTTCTATCTTATCGGCGGCATGCCCTGGGAAGTTGTCACCGGATTGATTGTCGGCCAGCTGGTTGTTAAGGTGATCATCGGTGTTGCCGATACGCCCTGGTTTGTTCTTTACAAGCGCATGCTCGGCAAAACGGATCTGTCGGAAGTCAAATTTGTTGAAGAAACGGTTTGATCTTTCCTTTTTTTATTTTTTAAAAGGTTTCTTCAATTTTTATTATTCGGACTAATCTGTGCTGTTTGTGTGTACCGCCGGGCCGGTAAATATTATTCTCATACTTTCACTCCGCTTGTAAGAGGCTTATATGCCATTCCGGCGGTTATTCTTCTATGATTTCGGATGGAGAAAACACGGCGATTGAAACAAACATGCGCCTCAGAGATATTTCGGGAATCGGATCGATTTTAGAAAAGCGTCTTGTTACTTGCTTCGGGAGCGAAGAGAAAGCGCTTGAGACTCTTTTAAAAGGAGATGTGCATGAATTGTGCCGCGTTGAGGGCATGACCCGCAAGTCTGCTCAATCATTGATTTTGAATGTGTCAAAAGAGCAGAACGGCGTATCTTCCGAGGACTTCCTGAAAACAAAGGAAGCGGAAGCGCTTTACGCAGGCATTTTAAAAATAATGAAAAAGCATTGCTGTACTTCATCCTCTGCCGATTTTATCGAACGCCTGGTTCCTTATCCGAAAAGAAGATTAGATCTTGCTTTGGACGTTCGGGAAAAAATCGAAAACCATTTGGCAGTTTTGCAGTCTTTCTCTCCCGATGAGCGTGAAATGATCCAGTCGCTGCTCTCCCAGATTTCTCCCGCCAAAGAAGGGACTGTTCAAAAGGTCCGTGACCGCGCCGTTTTAGCTTTTTCCGAAGTTGTTTACCTGGAAGCCCGAGAAAAATTCGGCAGCCTTCTGCCCGTTCATCTCGTAACGGATCCGCAGGAATGCGCGGATTTCTTTTTCTCCTACCGTTCCGTTATTTTATTTGATTTTCCGGAGTTCGATCTGCCGGAATCGGGATATGATTATTTCCGTGATATCGACGCAATCGAAATCGAACAGCTCATCCCGGAAGCGGCGCTTTCTTATTTTGTTAAAAACTTAAAAAGCTTTGACGCCTCTCTCCGTTTAACGGAAATCCTGGCAGCCGGGTCCCTGAACGGCCTGTTTTCACAATTTACCGCTGAAGAAGCGCTTGAGCTTCGGACACTTTTGAAAAGATTGAATGCGGACGGCAGCATGAATGCGGGAACCGATCCGGAAGCTGACCGGCTGAAAAATATTTCCGTCCAGTGTGATGAGATTCTTCTCCGAAAAGCGGCCGAACTTTCCGAAAGGTTAAAAAATGTCCTGACCGGAAATACGCTGACGCTTGACGGAGATCAGCTCATGCATATTCTTTCAGGTGCCGATTTGAAGCAGATAGTGACGGCGAATGTATCCAAACCGTACCGCGAACTTTTGAAAGAGACACTTACCGAAATCACTGAAACGCTTTCATTAAAGCGTGATGAGGAAATGATTCTCTCCGATATTTACGGTGATGAAATCACCTGTCCCGTGACGCTTAACTTAGATTCTTTGACACGCTTTAAGAAAGAAATTTCAGGCAAAGCCGCCGAACTTGAACAAAAGCAGAAAAAACAGCTTTCAAAAGAGCTGGCGGGCCGAAAAGAAGCGGTTTCTCTTTTGGTCAACGACTGTCTTGAATTTGACTGCTGGTATTCGGCAGCCTCTTTTGCGCACGCTTATCAAATGACGTTTCCGGTTTTTGCCAAAACATCACCCGACTGTGAGCCGACTCTGCATTTAGATCCCAAGCGCTCTGAAAACAGAAACGTCTTTTTCAATCTGATCAACGGCCGCAATCTTTTCCTTTCTTCCAAATACGGATTTGAAGCGGTTACGCCGGTTTCTTACGACGTTGAAAATACTGTCCTTTTGAGCGGCGTTAATTCGGGCGGTAAAACAACGGTTTTGGAACTTGCCGGACAATGCCTGATTTTGGCCCACATGGGATTTCCGGTGCCTGCCGAATTATTTGAATTTTCACCGGTTGAAGAATTCTATTACTTCGGAAAATCCAAAGGCACACTGGACGCCGGCGCGTTTGAAACGACGCTTCGGAATTTCTCGATTGTGTCGGAAAGCAACGGCACGGAGCGCGCAGTTTTCGCCGATGAGCTGGAATCCATTACCGAACCGGGCGCATCCGCCAAAATCATCGCCGGCCTTTTGGAAACGTTCTCCGAAAACGGTAAAACGCTTTCTCTTTTCGTTTCTCATCTCGCTGAATCGATTACGGAAAACTGTGATGTTCCGATCCGGATTGACGGCATTGAAGCCGGCGGGTTGGACGACGATTTGAATTTGATCGTCAACAGAAATCCGATTAAAAACCACATTGCTAAAAGTACGCCTGAATTGATTGTCGAGAAATTATTTTTGACGTCAACAGGGGCAGAGAATGCTTTTTACGAAAAGCTGAAAAGAAAGTTTAAAAAAACAGATTGAAACAAATCCGTATTGTGAGTCTTATGAAACAGCCCGATTATTTTTCCAATCTTTTTCTGTTCGATGAAATCAAAAGAACAATCAACGAGTTTGAACTCGAAAACGGTTTAAAAGTCGAAGACCGGAAAAGCCTTTTGAAAAATACTTACCTGAAATTGATCGACAGGTCAAAATCATCGGATGAGGATGACCTGTTTAATATTCAATTTCATGTGTATGAGACGGATTTTGACTGCGGCATGATTATTCAGACCGACAGTTATAATGAAGGCGTTTTCATTGTCTGCCAGTTCACGGAACTCTTGTCTCAAATGCTTCATCAAATGTTTTCTTTTACAACGGCAGAGTGATAAATCCCAACCGGATCAAAATCATCAGCCCTAAAATCGCCAGTGTTATTAAAATTATTATCAAATCCAATGCTCTGTATTTGATTTTTCTTTTATTTTCCGCCGCTTTCCGGTATCCCCGCATGTCAATCGTCAAACCGAGCGTATCGGCTTTTGCAAGTGAATTCAGCATCAAGGGAAGCATCACAGGCCCGACTTGTTTCATTTTTCCGATAAAACCGCCTCCCGGATTGTATCCTCTGGAAAGCTGGGCTTCATTGATCCGGACGCCTTCGCGCTGCAGTGTCGGAATGAAGCGGATCGCGATTAAAAACATCAGCGCATAATCGCTCGGTACGTGCAGGATATAAAGCGCGTTCACGAGTTCACTCGGTTTTGTTGAAATCACAAGCATCTGGAAGGATGAAATCAGAACAACAAACCGAAGACTCATCGTGACGGCAAACAGCACGGCTCCCGTTGTGACGGAAATATGTCCGCTGCCGAGCGGAATAAGGTAGAACAGGAAATCCCCTTCTTTCATCGTCAGAACCGTCAGCAGAATCAAAAGAACACTGAGGAAGATCAAAATCGGAAGCTGTTTCAGCAACGCTTTGCCGAGGCCCGAGATCAACGCCAGAGCGGCAATGAAAACAATAACCGCAGCCAAAACATACAAATTATCTGTCAGAACGGCGGCAAACAGCATGCCGACGGCAAAGATAATCTTCGTCATGGCATTGAGGCGATGGAACAATCCGTTTCCGGGAACAAACTGCATAATATCGTCCATCTCAGACACCTCCTGCGATTTCAATATCCGTGCTTTCAATGATTTCACCTGCAATTGACTCTTTTGCGTTATCATGAACGGTATTGATGATTTTGCCGGAGGCCATTTCAATAATCCTGTCAGCGGCAATTTCCGCGATTTTCGGACTGTGCGTGACCATGAGAATCGTTTTGCCGTCTTTTCTGATTTTCATCAGAAGTTCCATGATTTCAAAAGATTCTTTTAAATCCAATCCGGTGGTAGGTTCGTCGAGAATGAGTATCGGCTGTCCCATCGCCAAAACGCAGGCCAAAGCCAACCGCTGGCGTTCACCGCGGCTGAGATGGCGCGGATTGACATCCTTCTTTTCCGAAAGACCGACTTCTTCCAGCGCTTTTAAAGCAATCCCTTCATCTTCTTTTCCGATATTTTTCAGTCCGAACAAAACCTCTTTAAGGCAGGTATTTTCGAAAAGCATAGTATCCGGATTTTGAAAAACCAATCCGACCTGACCGGCAATTTCCGGAACGCGCATCTTTTCAATTTCTTTTCCGAAAATTTCAACCGTTCCCGACGTCGGTCGCAGAAGTCCGTTTAAGTGTTTGATGAGAGTTGTTTTGCCGGAGCCGTTTTCACCGACAACGGCAATGATTTCACCTGCATAAAGATCCAAAGACACGTCATCTAAAGCTTTCAGATTGTTGCCGTAAACATGGACCAGGTTTTTTACCGAAGCGACCTGCGTTTCCTTTTCAGCAGGCGTCCGTTCAAATTCGGGAATAACAGCCGTGTCTTTGACCGGAACACCGTCATAGACGACTTTTCCGTGTTCCAAACGGATTTGGCGGGTTGCATAATCCACAGTTTCATCGACCATGTGTTCGACCAGAATGACTGTTTTTCCGGAATCTGTCAATGATTTCAAAACCGAATAAACCTGTTTGCGGGCTTCTTTGTCCAGCTCGGAAGTCGCCTCATCCAAAACCAATATCGGTGTTTCTTTGGAAAGCGCGGCTGCAAATGCGACGCGCTGCTTCTGGCCGCCTGAAAGGGTATGCGGCGCACGTTCTTTGATGCCGCCGGTGTTTGTCATTTCATATAATGCATTCAGCTTTTCATCAATCTCGTTTTCTTTCAGCTTGCGTGTTTCAAGTCCCGTTTTGATTTCTTCTTCAACTGTCGTGAAAATCAGCTGCGCGTCGGCATCATCAAAAACCATGCCGACTTCAAAACTGAGCTCTTCCATATCTTTGTATTCGTCGGCATATTTTCCCATCACTGTGACTTCGCCGTCCATGATGCCGCCGTAAGAATGCAGAATAATGCCCGTAACGGTCCGGCAGAACGTTGTTTTCCCGGATCCGGAAGGTCCGGTCACGACAACAAATTCGCCTTTGCCGATGTTCAGCGTAATGTCTTCCAATACCTTTTTTTCACTGCCTGCCCCGCTGTAGACAAAGCCGACGTTTTCCAATCCGATGACCGTTTCTTTATCTGCAGGGCCCGTGCGTTTTTTTTTCTGTACCGGCTGCGTGTTCTGCATCACGCGCATCGCAGGCATGGCAATCACTTGAACAATAATTGAATTCGCTATCGTTGCACCGAGAACAATCAGAGACAGTGAAGCCATCAAAGTAATCATTGTGGCAACTGTTGCACCTGTCGGGGCAATCGTTGCCAAAAACATAATTATGACAAATGAAAAGCCGCTGGCAGGAGTGGCAATGGCTGTTGCAATGACCGGAGATAAAACACCGGCTTTGTTCCGTACAAGTTTGTATACGAAAAGACAAACGACTGCTCCGATCGGCTCGGAAATCAAATTTCCGAGCGGGAAGACGGAGTGGCTGAATACGGCGCAGATAATGCCTGCCACCAACCCGATGCCGAGCGCTTCTTTGTATTTCGGGACAACTAAAATAATGGCCAGGCAGTAAAATGCGATTGTCAGATTGGCGACAATGGAGCCCGGTATAAAGAGTGATATATATCTGGCAATGGCACCCGCGGCAAGTAATATGCCGACAAGCGCGATATCTCTTGATTTCATGTATGATCTGTTATAATTCCTAATGCTTCTTCATTATGAAGTTTAATATTCATCGGCGACGCTTTGCGGTTATAAAAATGCGGCAAAATGATTATTCCGAAAACATCGGTTCATATTTTGCGCGCAGTTCCCTGCGGAGCAGTTTCCATCCGCTGACACGCGGCAGTTCATCCACCGTCAAAATGTGCCTCGGAACTTTATAACCGGCCAAATGTTCTTTTGCAAAGTCTGAGAGCTCTGCGGGGTTCTCGCAACCCGCGCGCCATATGACCGCCGCAATCGGGATTTCGCCGCGGTGCGGATGAATGACACCGAAGACGGCAATATCCGCCACCGAAGGGTGCTGAAGTAAAACATCTTCGACTTCCGTCGGGTAAATTTTCCATCCTGACATGACAATCATATCCTTTTTCCGGTCCGTCAAACAAAGCCGCAGATCCTGATCCAAATAACCGATATCACCTGTCAAAAACCATCCGTCCGCCAAAAAGACTTTTTTCGTCTCTTCCGGCATGCCGTAATACCCCCGTGCAACGGCCGGTCCGCGAAGAGCGATTTCACCGGTTTCGCCCTGCGCAAGTTCCTTATCGGGGTCGTTTTCATCCACGATTTTGACTTCCGAGAAACAAACAGGATGCCCGACACTTTGGAATTTGTCGGCGGTCGCGTAATCCACCGGGCGGATAACTGTCCCCGTCCCGATAACAATCGTTTCGGAAAGACCGTAGGCGTTAACGACCGGAATATTGTACCGGTAATGGAACGTCTTCCAAATTTCATTGTGAAGCGGACCGCCGCCTGAAATGATTTCACGGACGGTTTTGACACGGTCTTCGGTTCCCGGCGGACAGTTCACAAATGAATGAATGACCGGCGGCATTCCGGAAAGGGCGGTAACACCGTGCGTTTCAATCAAGTGAAGATAATTTTCCAGGTCGTAGCGTTCCATCATAATATAAAGCGACCCTGCCCGAAGCGCAGCGATGCCCCAGCTGAGTCCGACGTGTCCCATCGGGTAGATTCCCAGATAAACATCGGATTCCGTAAATTCCATAACGTCCGTTTCGTTGGAAATCGCCGCCAGCCAGTTACCGTGCGTCAGCATTGCGCCTTTGGGTTTGCCGGTCGTTCCGGAAGTGTATTGAATCTGGCACAAATCTTCCGGTTCCGTTTGCGTCGGCGGCAGAATCGCATGTTTTCTCATTTCTTCAATTCCCGTCGGAACAAAAACGGAGAATAAAGGATTTTCTTCAAATGAATCGACTCCGTCTTCATCGGTAATCACCAAACGGATGCCCGCATTTTGAATGATATAATCCAATTCGAATTTCGTATAAACGCGGTTTGTCGGCACGGCAACGGCACCGATCCTCCAAACCGCAAAGTATGAAAATAAGTATTCGGGTGAATTGTTTAAATAAATTAAAACCCGGTCGCCTTTTCCGATTCCTTTCTCTTTCAGTTTCTCGGCAAGTCCCGAAGCGATTGAAAGAATCTCGGCGGATGTGTAGTATGTCTCCCGTTCCGGACAGCGGAATACGTTTTTAGAGAGCCGGCGCATGTTTGCGTCCAAAAATGTGGTAATATTCAGCATTTTAATGTCCTTTCAAGTTCTATGATGGACAAATATGTGCATCGTATATAAGCATTACTCTTTACATACTGATAAAAATAAAGGAAAAGAAGAACCTGTTCGATTCTTAACTTTAATGTTTTAAATCTTTTTAATCAACGAAACCGAGTTGCAGTCCGGATATTTGGAACAGTTAACGCAGTCGGCCCATATTTTCCACGGCAGTTCTTCTCGCTTGATTTCCGTAAATCCTTTTTTCTTAAAAAAGTCGGGACTGCTGGTTAATACAAACAATTGACCGAGACCGATAGTTTTTGCATCATCGATGCAGGCTTCCAAAAGCAGTGATCCGTTTCCCTGCCGTGTGTAGGGTTTGGCAACCGCAAAAGAGACGACTTCGCCTAAATCTTCCCAATCCGGATGAACACCGCAGCAGCCGACAACCTTTCCTTCTTTCTCCATAACGGCAAAATCACGGATATTTGTAAAAAGACTGTCTAAAGAACGCGGAAGCATACAGCCTTCCGTTGCATAGGAATTGATTAATTCCTTCATTTCAAAAACATCACTCATCTTTGCTTTTCGAATCACGGTGCCACCCTGTTTGAATCTTTTTGATTTCAAATCATCTGTGAGAATAAAAAACAATCGGTGAAATTCCGTTTTTCATGCATTTTCAACTTTTTGAAAAAATGAAGCGAGCGCGGGAGGATTCGAACCCCCGGCCTGCAGCTTAGGAGGCTGCTGCCATATCCGCTAGGCCACGCGCCCGGTGTGAGCAGGTTCTTAATGTTTTGTCTGGCATATTAATATTATGTTTCGGATCCCGACTGAAATATTCTTGTTGTTTGAACAGTTTAATTTGTCTGTCTGCAGATGTTCTTTTTGATATCAAATATTTTTATATATGTTCTGCTCATTCATATTGTCAGCTATATCGGATTCTTTCCCGATGTATATTCTGTTTACTTTACATGTAGGTTATTTACAACGAAAATTAGGGGATAAAGATGCAATCCAAAATTGTAAAAACACTCGTTTTATCTGTTTTGATTTTGTTCCTTTTCACCGGCGTTGCCGCCGCCCAGGAATGGGTTGTCACGGCTTCCGGGGATGTTGACAAGGTCAATCTCAGTATGGTCAATCTCGACAAAATGACTTTGCGTGAAGCAATTGCAAAAGCCAATTCCGGCGATACGATTATTTTTGCAGACAATGTCTCTGCAGTGACAGTCTCTTACAGCACTTTAAATGTTTCTAAAGATTTGACAATTGGCGGTGATTCAAAAGTAACTATTGCACGTGATTCCGGTCCGGTCACACAGGAATTTTCCGTCTTTGCGGTTACAGGCGGCAATGTTGTTTTCAAACAATTATCTATTGAAAACGGTTATCTTATGAACGGCACAGGCGGCGCGGTTACGGTTGACCGTGCGAATCTGACTTTTGATTCCTGTACGATTCAAAGAAACAAAGCGGATTTAGGCGGGGCTGTTTATGTTTCAAACGGAAGTAATGTCAAATTCGTCACATCTTCTGTTTCCAGAAATAATGCGACAACCGACGGCAGTGCAATTTACGTGAAGAGCGGTAATGTCGAACTCCAGAATTCCGTTATCGACGGAAACTCCGATAAATACAATGTCATCAAATTGGATCAGGGTAAAATAATTGCTTCACAGTCACGTATCATCAATAATGCGGTGACTTCCAAAGGCAGTCCGCTGAATGCTTCTGCCGGCACCACCGTTGAATTCAGAAACAGTACTTTCTCCAACAACACGGCTACAGAAAGTGCCGGTATCACAACTTACGGCACTTTAATTGTTGAAAACTGTGTTTTTAACGGCGGCAACACTTCCGGAAGCGGCGGCGGTATTTTGCTCGGCAACGGCTCTAACGGAAATATCAAATACTCCGTTTTCTCTAATTCGACAGCCACGGACGACGGCGGCGGTATCCATATTGCGGCCAACGCAACGGCAACAATCGATACTTGTACTTTCCTCAACAACGTTGCGAACTACGGCGGTGCTTTCTTCAACCGCGGTACGGTGAATGCAAATGCAATTACGGCTGTCAACAATACGGCTAAAATCTACGGCGGTGCAATTGCTTTCTGGAATGACGGCAACGCAACGCTGACAAAATCAGCCATCACGGGCAATACCGCTAAATCCAACAACACTGCTAAAGATGTCGGCGGCGGCGGTTTGAATATATCCAACAGCCAGGCCACTTTGTCAAACAACGTGATTGTCGGCAACACCGATCCGAGAAATGTCGATTTCGCGGAACTTAATGCCAGTGTCAAGAGCACCGGCAACAATCTGGTCGGCACTTACAACGGCAACGGCAGATTCCCGATTGATTCAACGGATGTTTCAGGTACGCAGCTGACCGATGTTTTCGTCGTGGAGAACGGCCTTCCGGCTTTGACCAGATCCACCGGATATACGGCAGGGTATGATAAAGTACAGGTTTACACGGTTGCTTTAAACAGCAGCGCAGATAACCCTGCAGCCAACATTCTCGGCAGCACCAACCAGACTCCGACACCGGAACCTCCGGGAGGAAATGATACCAATCAGACACCTGATCCCGAACCCCCGGCCGAATCCGGCAGCTGGACAAGATACCTGATGTACGGCGCAATCATTGTCATTCTCTTGGTTGTCATTGCGGTCGGTATTGTTGCTTTCCTGAAATACAGGGAGAAGAACCAGTACAAATTCGGTTAAACTGAATCATTTATTTGAGGGGCTTTTCAGCTCCTTTTATTCTTTTTTATTAAAGACACTTTTTTAAGAGTCGAATTTTTAAATCACCTGTTTTATTCATACTTTCATTCTTTTCAAATTCAGGAGATTTTAAATGACAGAATTAAATGTTGTGAATAAAACACCTCAAAAACCGAATCGACCGTCTAAAGAAGATTCCGGTATAGATATGAGCCGCATCAAAAATGTTTTTGTCGTGATGAGCGGCAAGGGCGGCGTCGGAAAAAGCACCGTCGCCTGCGCACTTGCGGCGGGCCTGGCGATTCGAGGCAATCATGTCGGATTAATGGACTGCGACATGCACGGACCGAGCGTTCCGGCAATTTTCGGAATCACTCAGGAAGATCTGCAGGTTGCAGACGAAAAGATGATTCCCGCAAAACCCGAGCCGAATTTGAATCTCGGTGTCATTTCCATCGGATTGCTTTTGCCTGATGACGATACGCCTGTCATTTGGCGCGGCCCCGCAAAAGCCGGCGCTATCCGTCAGTTTTTTACCGATGTTGAATGGGGTAATTTGGATTATTTGATTATTGATCTGCCGCCCGGAACGGGGGATGAACCGCTCGGTATCATGCAGCTTCTGCCGAAAAACAACGGTGCGATCATTGTCACCATTCCGCAGGACATTGCACTGACCAGCGTCCGCAAATCATTAACCTTCCTCCAAAAACTGGATGTTCCGCTGACCGGAATTGTCAGCAACATGGACGGTCTGGTCTGTCCGCACTGTGATGAGAAAATCGAGCTTTACGGCTCCGACGGAATTGATAAAGCGGCTGCGGATTTCGGTGCGGCTATTCTTGCCCGTTTGCCGATGGATCCCGCTTTTTCAAGGGCACAGGAAGAAGGAAAAATGGTGGAATGGATGATGAAGGAATCCGTTTGGACTCAGAATTTCCGGAATGTTTTAGATACGGTTGAAAAAACAGCCTGAAACAGTCATCATCAAGATTTCTGTTTTCTATTTATAATCCTTTTTATTATCGGTATCTGTCGATTACTTTTTTTCAAACTGAACTCTTGAGAAAATATATATAGCAGAAAGTTATTGTTTACTCTTAATTGAAATTTGGTTTACAATTATTCCGATTGATGTTATTTTTATATTCTTACGATCTGTGATATTTATGGGTGAAAATCTCGATTATAAAGATGATTCTGTCAAAATTAAAAAAATGGTATTAGCGGCTCTCTTTGCGGCTTTGATTGCTGTCGGCGCTTACATCAAAATTCCGATCACGCCGCTCGGTGTTCCGATTACGCTTCAGACCTTTTTTGTTCTGCTGGCGGCCGTCACACTCGGCAGAAATTGGGGGACCGTCAGTATTATCGTTTACTTGATTGTCGGTTTCATCGGGTTTCCGGTCTTTTCCGGCGGCAACAGCGGGCTCGGAATCGTTTTCGGGCCGACGGGCGGGTATCTCTATTCGTTCATCATCGTTGCTTTCCTGGTCGGCTGGATGAGTGATCTGGCTAAAAAGAAGAATCCTGCCGTGATGTTCGGTATCGCTGCGTTCGGCAGCATTCTTATATTGGTTATCGGCTCCGTTCATTTGGGCTTTTCAAGCAATGTTCCGCTGGCGGCGGCATTTGCGGGCGGGTTTGTGCCGTTCTTTGTCGGAGATATGATTAAATCAATTGCAATCGGTTTAGTTGCTCCTGCATTGATCCGAAAAGTCAATTTCAGCGCGCCCTGATAATCCGGGCGCTGTCTTCATTAACACTAAAAACAAATATATTAAAAACAAAATCTTTCAAAAACGAAGTTGCACCTTGACGGTGCAAATGAGGGGATATATATGGCAGATGAAACGGGTATCTCCGAAACGGCATCAGAATTTTCTGAGACCGATTCGGAAGTGAGTCATTTAACTTTAAATACTGAACAAAAGACGGAAGAAGATTCGGAAACCGAGTTCGAAACGAAGTCCGACAGCCATCGCTCTTCCGATGAACGGGACATTGTCTTTGAAGCAGCGGATCTTTCTTTCGCTTACCCGGGCGGTTCCCCTATTCTGAAAAACATTAATCTGAAAATTTACAAAGGCGATTTTACAATCATTGTCGGCCTGAACGGCTCGGGCAAATCGACGTTCGCTTATCATTTGAACGGCCTTTACCGGCCGACTTCCGGTAAAATGACCGTTTTCGGGAAAGATACAAGGGAACGGAAGCATGTCTCTCAAATCCATCGTGAGGTCGGCATCGTTTTCCAAAATCCTTACACACAATTTGTCGGGAATACGGTTGAAGAAGACGTCGCTTTCGGGCCCGAAAATTTAGGCTTGGACCGCGAAGAAATCAAAAAGCGCGTTTCAAATGTGCTGGAAGCCGTTCATCTGAAAGACCTTGCATACCAGGATCCGTCCACGCTCAGCGGCGGAGAGGCGCAGGCGGCGGCCATTGCGGGCGTGCTGGCCATGGATCCCGACTGCATCGTTTTGGATGAGGTGACGTCCATGCTGGACATGGCCGCCGAAGACCGCATTTTAAGTCTCATTGACGGTCTTCGCGAGCGCGGAAAAACGGTTGTGTACATCAGTCACAATCCAAAAGATCTGCTGAAAGCGGACCGGATCATCGTCTTTGATAAAGGTGAAATTTCATTTGACGGCGATCTCACCGGTTATATCGCCTCCGGGAAATACCGTTTGCCGGATATGGTTGAATTGCTCAAATATCTTCGTGAAAACGGCATGGATATTTCCGAGACTATTTCAGACCCGAAAGAGGCGGCAGATGAAATCTTGAAACGATTTCGATTTCAACAGTAATTTACATAAAAACGGAAGGTAAAGATGCATAAACAATTTTTGGCTTATGTCGACGGCAAATCCTTTTTGCATAAATTGGATCCGCGGACAAAGATCATTACCCTGATGATATTGAGTATTATCATCTTCAACACAAACCGCACGTGGAGTTTAATCTCTCTTCTCCTTCTGTTTATTGCCGTCGCAGTGATTGCCCGTGTTTCAATCAAAAAACTCGTTTTATCTCTCAAGCCGATGCTTTTTTTCATCGGGATTGTCTTCTTGCTGCATTTCATTTTCGCGCCGGCGCCCGTCTTTTCAGATGTCACGCTGTCCGTGAAGCTGATGGACGATCAAATCAGTCATTTGGACGAACGTTTCCTGTTTGTTTCAAAAGAATATAATCCGGATACGCAGGTCTACCGTCTGCAGTATTATGAAGGTTACCCTGTCAAATTCGAAATCGTGGATGAAACCGGGCAATTGATTATGATTGAGCCGCCGCCGGACTCTCTCGATGCTGATGTGGAGAATGCGCATTTTGAATTCGGTCATATTCGGATCGAAAGGATTCCGTTCGATCAAATTCCGGCGGAGAAGCTTCAACAGTTTTCGGTTGAGGCCGTTCCGGCAGAATATGATCCCGCAAAGCGTGTTTATTTGGGCGAACCGACCGTTTACCGCATCAATGTCGCACCCGAAACAAGCTTTTCCATTTACCCGAGTACGTACAGTTTTATTACCGGTCTCGGTGTTGCGCTGAAATTCGTTTTATTGATTTTATTTGCCTCACTGATGGCGGCAACAACCAAACAGTCGGCGTTGGTCCAGGGCATTGAACGTCTCATCCGGCCGATTCCGTTGAAGTGGGCAAATATGTCCTCTCATGATTTGGCGCTTATGGTTTTCCTGACGATCCGGTTTATTCCGCTCCTGACGTCCACGTCCTCTCAGATTAAAGCCTCTTCCAAATCGCGCGCTTTCAATCCGGCGAAGAGTCCGTTCCGCGCCATTAAAATCATTTCAACGGCTTTGATTAATTCAATTATCAATTTCGCGGATGACGTTTCACGTGCGATGCTGAACCGGGGATATACCGGTGTCGGCAAGACATCCATGAACGAACTGAAGTTCAGAAAGAGAGACGGCGTTTTCTTCGGCTCGTTTATTCTTGTCATGCTTTCCATTATCATGTTTGTCGGCTGGCTCCAGCTTTCCATCGGTGTCACGATTTAAAAACCGTGACAATTTTCTTTTTGCAAATCTTTTTATAGAAATGCATCAATAATCGAGTATCTTTTTGATACTATGCTGTTTTATAGAATCACGGCAAAGAATGATAAAATAAAAACGGTTTGAGAATCTTTTTATTCTTCAAATCGTATTATAATAATTCAAATATTTACGGAGTCAAAACGATGCTTCAAATCGAAGATTTATATGCAGAGGTGGCCGGGCGCCCGCTTCTTAAAAATGTATCGCTGACGGTGGAAAAAGGCGAAACAACGATTTTATTCGGCCCCAACGGTGCCGGAAAATCTGCGCTTCTGAGCACGATTATGGGTTTTTCCAATTTTAAAGTCACTTCCGGCAAGATTTTTTTCAAAGGCAAAGACATCACGGAAACACCCATTAATGAACGTGCGAAAATGGGCATCGGTATTATGTCTCAGCGCCCGCCTAATATTGCAGGTGTTAAGCTGCGGGACCTGTTGGAAATTGAAACGCATAAAAAGCTTTTGAATCTGGAAGAACTGTCCCGGAGCATTGACATGGAACGCTTTTTGGACCGCGATATCAATGTCGGTTTTTCCGGCGGTGAAATCAAACGCTCCGAGCTTCTTCAGCTCAGTGTTCAGCGCCCTGATTTTTATCTTTTGGATGAACCCGAGTCCGGTGTTGATCCTGTCAACATGGCACAGGTCGGCAATATGATCAAAAAGTTGATCTGCAACAAAAAATCATGCGCTTCAAACGATCCCGAAAGAAAATCCGCGCTTGTGATCACACATACGGGTGAGATTTTAGATTATTTGGATGCCGACAAAGCGTATATTCTGTGCAACGGAACCGTTATGTGTTCCGGCAATCCGAACCGCCTGCTCAAGGAAATTAAGACGCAGGGTTATGAAGAATGCATTCGCTGCAAGCTGAATATTCAGCAGCTGAAATGAGGTGGAAAAATGGCAGAAAATAAAAACAACTCAAAGGACAAAGAAACGGCAGAGCGCGTTCAGAAGTCTTTGGACAAGGAAGCCATGTACGGCGGCCACGTCGATTTGAAACTTTATCATATTCCCGACGAATCGATTCGGGTCAATAAAATGACCGATTTGGATTCCATGATCAAATCATCTCTCACGAATGTCGGCATTTCCGCAGACGGCAATGCGGGCGGCAATTTTTTGATGTTTAACAATAAAGTTTCTCACCGTTCCTCTTCTCAGGACGGGTTGGAAATCATGTCCGTCAAAGAAGCGCGGGAGAAATACGATTGGCTGGAAGATTACTGGTGGAAGCTTGTTAATCCCGAGACCGATAAATACACAGCGGAGAGTTATTTGGAAGAATCTGACGGTTATTTCATCCGCGTTCTTCCGGGCGTTAAAGTAACGGCCCCCGTTCAGTCCTGTTTAATGATCGGGTCAGAAAAAGCGCTTCAGACGGTGCACAACATTATCATCGTGGAAGAAGGCGCCGAGCTTGAAGTGGTGACCGGCTGCTTGACGCACGACGATGTCAAACGTGCGCTTCACATCGGTGTTTCCGAAATGTATGTCAAAAAGAACGGGAAGCTGACGTTTTCCATGATTCATGACTGGGACGAATCGGTTGAAGTCCGCCCGAGGACAGGCATCCGGATTGAAGAAGGCGGTCTTTTGACCAATAATTATGTCTGCCTCAAACCGGCTAAATCTATTCAGACGAACCCGTCCGCTTATTTGGAAGGCGAAGGGGCAACGGCATATTTCAATACGATCGCTGTCGCACATCCGGGCTCTGTTTTGGATATGGGCAGCCGCGTCTTTTTGAATGCGCCGCACACCAAAACCGAAATCATCTCCCGGACGATTACAATCGGCGGTGAAGTGATCTCACGCGGCGATATCATCGGAAACGCGCCGCTGGTTTACGGACATTTGGAATGCAACGGGTTGGTTCTCAACGAAAACGGTTCTCAGAAAGCCATTCCTGCGCTTGAAGCACACGCGATGGATGTCGAAATGACCCACGAAGCGGCCATCGGCCGGATCGCCCGCGACCAAGTGGAATATCTCATGACGCGCGGTTTGGACGAGAATGAAGCGACAAGCCTGATTGTCCGCGGTTTCCTGAGTGCGGGCATTGAAGGCATTCCCGAAATATTAAAAGAAGATATTGATGATATTATTCAGAAAACGGCGGATGCTTCTTAATCCGCTCTTCTCTTTTTAATCGTTTTTTGATTTTTTCAACTCTCATTAATATTCATGACTTTATGGCAGTTCTCTCGAACCTGTTTTCTTTATATCTCTTTCTGTTATATGCAAAATCCTTTTATACTTCTTTCGAAAAGGATTGAACTGCATATTGATTTCCGGAATTCTTTCCGCTTTCAATCTGTTCAATTGGTAACTCGTTTTGTTTTAGAACAAGTGAAATTTTGAAAAGTTTGTATATTTTTAATATGAACGAGGTAATTCTTATGATTAAAAGAGAAACAGCAACAAAACTTTGCATGGTATTTTTCATGTCCTGCGGCATGTCTTTAATTGAACTGACCATTAATACCGGTCAAATGCCGACACTTTTACACTGGCTTGAAGCATGGGCCGTTGCATTTGTTTTTGCTTTCATTCTGACAAGTTTTGTCACACCCATGGTAATGACAAAAATTATTCCCGCCCTTTACAAAAATAACGTACCGGGCCGCGGAAGCATACCGGTTCAAAATACACAGGCACCGGTCACCGAAACAGCCGAATAAGGTTGTGAAACAAAATCAATCGGTTTAATTATGCCGTTTTTAAAAATAAATTTTGAAGATTAAGGCTCTTCCGCCTCATCTTCTTTTTCTCTCTTTTCACGGAGTTTTTCGTTCCGCTCCGCACGTTCTTTTTCTTTTTCCATACGTTTTTTATCGGCCATCTGCTGTTCGTAGAGTTCTTTCTTTTCTTCATTTGTCAAAACAATGTCTGTCTGGCCGATAAACCGCTGAAACGTGCCGGCGGTGGTAAAAACCTTTTCACGCGCCCCTTTCTGGTTAATCATCAGGCCGAGGAAAACAAGACCCAATCCGAGGAGCTGCATAGACTGCGTTAAAAAAATGCCGAGCAAAACAACGGATGAGGCGATGATTCCTTTAAACGCGCCTTTTCTGTAAGAAACGTATCCTGTTCTTCTGAAAATGCGCATGTCCCGGAAAGTCAGGAATAAAATCGTAAAGTAGGCGAAGACGCCGATTCCGATATAAATAAGTGTCAATGTATCTACATTTTCCAATACCATATTTTCCCTCTGTTGTATTGTTAAACCGTTCTGTAAAAGTAAATTAAAACCGTGTTGATTCTATTAAAACATGGTGCAGGTTTATTTCAATTTTAAATACGTTTATATTGAATGGAATTCATCTTACGCTGTTAACTGTTGAATCAAATTGATTCTTTTTCAAAACGAATTTCTTCATCGGGAATTGTTTTTTGAGTGTGCATTCATTATGGAAATATCTTTGACCTTTTGGTATATACTGCTGCTTATCCTGCTCGCACTGTCCGCCTTTTTCTCGGCAACGGAGACTTCTTACTCGACCGCCAATAAACTTCGTCTGAAAGCGATGGCTGAAAACGGAAGCACGGCGGCAAAGCGCGTTCTGAAAATCACGGAAGATTACGATAAATTCATTTCAACTGTTTTGATCGGCAATAATATTGTCAATATCGGCGCTTCTTCAATCGCAACCATTCTGTTCGCACGCCTGTTCCCCGAAGAATTGGCCGCCGCCGTTTCAACGGTTGTTGTGACGATTGTTGTTTTGGTTTTCGGCGAAACACTTCCGAAGAGCATCGCAAAAGCCAACGCCGAGAAGTATGCATTGGCAACTTCAAGAATTGTCAGCATCATCATGGTTGTCTTTTCGCCGGCCGCGTTTATTTTGGTCAAACTGATTAATCTGTTCAACCGGAAAAAAGAAGTCGAAGGACCTTCCATCACGGAAAGCGAGTTGAAGTATATCGTTGAAACCATTGAAGAAGAAGGTATCTTGGAAGAAGATGAAAGCGATCTGGTTCAGTCGGCTTTGGATTTCGATGAGACGACCGTTCAGGAAATCATGACGCCGCGTTCGGATATTGTGGCGATTAATATCAATGATGACATCGATTCGATTTTGAAAATTATTATTGACGAAGGATACACGCGGATGCCGGTTTACAAAGACAATTTGGACGACATCAAGGGCATTATTAATGTCAAAGACGTGCTGACCCGTATCGCAACGCACCGGCGCGTTAATATCCGCGCTTTGATCAAGCCGGTCACTTTCGCTTACGTGACGATGAATATTTCTCCGCTTCTCAACGAAATGCGCGCGGCTAAATCTCATTTGGCGGTCGTTGTCGATGATTACGGCAGCACAAAAGGCATTGTCACGATGGAAGATATCTTAGAGGAGCTTGTCGGCGAAATTTGGGACGAGTACGACGAAATTGTTGAAGAAATCGCTGAAATGGACGACGGGACCTTCGAAGTCAGCGGCAATATGAATATTGATGATTTGTTTGATTATCTGGAAGTCGATAACCGGGACTTTGAATGCAATTACAATACAGCCGGAGGATGGGCTTTAGATGTTTTTGAGCGTATCCCTAAGGCAGGCGATGTTTTCACTTACAAAAACCTGCGTGTGACGGTTCTGGAAGCCGACGAACAACGCGTGACAAAACTTAAAATCGAGAAAACGGCCGAGCCGATCTCGGACGAAGAAACGAAATGCGGCATTGAAGAAAAACAGGAAGATGCAGAATCCGAATAACTCGGTATTCCATTTGTTTGAAAATCCTGTTTTATCTCCCCTTTATTGCTTCTTTTTCATCCTTCTGCTTCTTTTTTTGGAAAACTTTTAAGGGGAACTCTTATATAGAAGCGTTTACATTAGTTTAATTCCAAATCTGAATGACAGATGCATAAAACAGCCTCTTTAAATGATGATTTTATACCGGCTGTTTTGTGAAAAATTAAATTTTCGGTTTTCGGCTTGTTCGAAACCGTTCGTGTAATACTTATTTGTCAATCCGACAGTTATCTTACAATTTATCAAAGGAGGATTTAGTAATTATGTCCGGACAACCCATCTTTATTTTAAGTGAAGGCAGCAGAAGAACGAGAGGTTCCGATGCCCAAAACAATAACATCATGGCCGCCAAAGCGGTCGCTGAGGCGGTCAGAACAACGCTCGGCCCCAAAGGAATGGACAAAATGCTCGTTGATTCCATGGGCGATGTCATCATTACAAACGACGGTGCAGCCATTTTAAGAGAAATGGATATCGAACATCCGGCGGCAAAAATGATTGTCGAAATTTCCAAAACCCAGGACGCCGAAGTCGGCGACGGAACAACGACCGCAGCCGTTTTGGCAGGCGAGCTTTTGGCAAACGCCGAAGAACTTTTGGAAGACGGCATTCACCCGACCATCATTTCTGCCGGCTACCGCTTGGCATCCGAAAAAGCGCAGGAAATCGTCAACTCCATCGCACTGAACGCATCCGTTGATGATGTCGAAACATTGAAAAAGATTGCCGCAACCGCAATTACCGGCAAAGGCGCGGAAGCCCACAAAGATAAACTTTCCGACTTGACGGTCGAAGCTGTCCGTTCCATCACAAAGACCGACGCGCACGGCAAAATCGTTGCCGACACCGACAAGATTAAAGTCGAAAAACGTGCCGGCGGAAGCATTGAAGACTCCGTTCTGATTGACGGCGTAATCATTGACAAAGAGCGCGTTCACCCGAACATGCCGACCAGCATCAAAGACGCCAAGATCCTTCTTCTCGGCGCGGCCATCGAATATAAGAAAACGGAAACCAAATCCGAAATCAAAATTACCTCTCCGGACCAAATGCTCAGCTTCATCGAACAGGAAGAAGCCATGCTCAAGGAAATCATCAACAAAGTCCTTGCTTCCGGCGCAAATGTCATTTTCTGCCAGAAAGGCATTGATGACCTTGCTCAGTATTATTTGGCAAAAGCCGGCATTTTAGCCGCACGCCGCATCAAGCAGAGCGATATGACCCGCCTTTCCGAAGCCACCAACGCCAAGATTCTGACAAACATTGATGAAATCAAAGCGGAAGATCTCGGCTCGGCTAAACTCGTTGAAGAAAAAGAAACCACCGGCTCCAAGATGATTTACGTCACGGGCTGCCCGGGCACAAAAACCGTTTCACTCTTCCTCCGCGGCGGAACCGAACACGTTGTCGACGCATTGGACCGCGCCATTGAAGACGCAATTCGTGTCGTCGGTGTGGCCATCGAAGACCAGAAAGTCGTCGTCGGCGGCGGCTCACCCGAAATCGAAATTTCTCTCCGCCTTCAGGAATACGCAGCAACGCTTTCCGGCAGAGAACAGCTTGCTGTTGCCAAGTTTGCTTCCGCGCTTGAAATCATCCCACAGACCCTCGCGGAAAATGCAGGTCTTGACCCGATCAATATGCTTGCCGAAATGAAAGCACAGCATGAGAAAGGCAACAAGAATGCCGGTCTCAATGTTTATGAAGGCAAGGTCGAGGACATGTATGAAAACAGCGTTCTTGAACCCTTAAGGATTAAAACACAAGCCATCAACGCCGCAACCGAATCCACTATCATGATCCTTCGGATTGATGATGTGATTGCATCCGCAAAATCCATGCCGATGCCCCAGGGCGGTATGCCGGGCATGGGCGGAATGCCTCCCGGTATGATGTAAAATAAAATTCCTCGCCTCGCTCGGAATTTTAAATAGGCTGTTTAGGGCGGTGTTTGCGGAAACTGCTTCGCGGTTTCCGTGGTTTCGCCCATGATTGGCGGGTGATGTTTGTGAAAATCGCTTCGCGATTTTTATGGTTTCGCCCGCAGTTTTATGCTTTTCAACAGGCGTCCGCAGAAAATTCGTGAAAACGGGTTTTCGGTTCGTTTTGTCCAGCCTTTATATACCACTCTCTTAATTTATCACCAAACTCTCTCTATAAAGGCTGATTTTTCTTTTTTGTTTTATAATCTATTTGGATTATATATGCTATCTATTTCCATTTCTATTATCTTTTTATTTCTTTTTTTAATTTAATTTGTCTTCAATTAATTTTTTCCGTTTTTCTTTTTATTTTTTTCAAGCCGATAAATGTTGTTTTTAACAAAAGACAATCTTTATATATTTCGTTATCCTTTAATTTATCCTGCACAATTTTACTTGTTTTACTGATATTTCAGTTGACATGTGCGGCATTGCAGGATGTTCTTGCGGGGAAGGTAAAGCGAAAGCTACGCTTCTCTTTTTGGCTGTACAAAACAAGTTCAGATCTGTGCAGACAGTTTATGTTGTCAATGCCGGTAAAAACGGGAAAATCCGGTCTGCGGAATTTGAATTGAATGTTCTATATTCACTCTGAAACCCGAAAACGATTGGAAAACAAATTGCCGACATATGTAATTCATCGAAATCTCCGTTTCGATCAACTATAAAACAAGAGATGCCGGCCGCCTTTGACTCGGCCGTCATCAATACCCTGTCACCATACAGCGAAAGTAAAGTAAACAGAGGCATACGCTAAACGTTCGGGAAATATAAAAGGATTTTCGACGTCTGAGCCTCTCTTTTCTTTACTTTTTTCAAAGTGTGCGGAAGTATCCGCCATTTCCATTAAACACTCTCCCGTTTCGGGCGGGTTCACGATGTCGCCTGATCTGACTTAAAAAATCAATCCGATTTTTCGGTCACTCTTCTCACTCCCGAGAAATGCAATCGGTTCAAAACCGGCAGGCGGCAAGGAAGCAGAAATCCGCGTGGCCTTGTTTTTAAGCAGGGCTGCCGCTCTCTATCCCAAATCAGCAATTCATCAAAAGTCCGGATCAAAGCCCGTATTTCCAAAATCAACCCCTCCGGTCTTTTGATTGCTGCCTCAACTCGTCAAATCCGATTTCGGATTTGGTTTGCCTTCGTTGATATCCCTGTCTTCGGCATGCAAAACCGATAACCCCGCATGCCGGTTATGAAAAACTTCTCGCATCTTAAAAATCAGGGGAAATAAAAACGGAGGCAAACTCAAAAACATTTAAAAATCAGGTGCCGCCTGAATTCCGAATTCTTTTCGGGAGCGGTTCTTCAATGAACCGGGCGGTGAAAATTGAAAAACAAAACAAAATCAGATATAAAGAAATGTTTCGACCATGGTGCAACGTGGCCGAACCGGACTCAAGAGTTGCTTGAGATAGAAATTGTATAACAATGTTAAAAGGAACAAATATCAATAAGCGGTTAAAGTTTAAATACCTTTCTCCGTTCTTGCTTTCCTTTTTCAGTATGTGTTTCTCTCTCAATTTTCTCATCAAAGTCAGGTTCGGTTTTCTGCGGATCGCAGAAAAATCGGGAATTTCTGCCCCTATCGTTCTCCCGCTTCGCCGGCTTTTCCTAAATCCGGCAGGCTTTCGGGAAAGAAAAGGGAGTCGCGGATTCGTTTTGAAATTTAAAAAATAATGGAGAAATATACTATGAAATTCTCAAGAACATTATTGGCTGCACTCGCAGTCATGTTAGTCTTTGCATTTGCCCCGTTGGCATCTGCAGGTGACGGTACAGCTGACGACCCGATTGAAGTTTTGTATGTCTTTGCAGACTGGGACGGCTGGCCCTTTGACACATACCCTGACTTCAATACACCCGGCGTTGCTGTTTATAACGGCATTTACGTCAACGTTACTTCTATGGCAGGGTATGAAGCCGGATCCTACTGGTCCGAACCCAGCGCCGAATTCTACGCAGCCGCTGAATCTGATTATGCAGGCTACGACGTTGTCTTTGTTGACATGGTCAACATGTACATGGACGCATTCGAAACAGGTGCCTCTAATGCTGCTGAAGACGGCAAACTTTTGGTTGCTGTCCGCACAGGCCCGAACAACAATACCTGTTATATGCCCTTGAGCTTCGCAATTCGTGACACCCCGGCATTGTCTGCATCTTCCGATTACTATGACGTAACCTTCACAGGTGACTTCTTCTACGTGCATGACAACGGCCCCGGCGCAACAGGCACTGCAACCGCCACGGAATCCGCAGCAATGGCAGAAGTTGTGGCTGAGTACTTCCTGACTTTGTAATTTGACATTTAATTTCGGATTTTGAATTCTTTCAAAATCCGTTTTTATTTTATTAAAAAACGGTTCATTCACATGTGTTTCTAGGGAGGAATCTGATATGGGATTCTTGAATTATTCAAAAAAGGGAAAAAAATCACTATATATACAAAAAATATTCATGTTATCACTCTTATTGTGCTTGTTTCTGACTTTGACTTCTTTTTCGGTTGCTGAAGATTCTTATCCTTCTAAAATTTACCTTTTGGAAGGCGACACCATCGAACTTTCATCTTCTTCCGGATCAACGCTGTATTCCGGAAATCCGCGGGTTATTGAACTCGACGGCAAGAAGGCCGTTGCAAAAGAAGCCGGTACTTCTGTAATATATCTGGAAGGAAACGGCCAATATAACAAATTATGTGAAATCATCGTTTTTAATGATAAGCTGGAAGTTTTGCAGCTTACAGATGCCGGCAATTTCTCAACTGTTCCGTATATAAATGCAACAACTTTGAAAACAAATATAGATAGGGCTGTTGCAGCAGAATTCGTCGGAACACTTCCTTTTTCTTCATATGATGTTATTATTCTCGGATCTGGTGCCTCTACGAATTGGGTTGATCCGATGCCTTCCGCAATCTGGGATGGTAATGAGAGCGGCAGTTTGCTTCTTGCTATCGGATCAGGTACACCCGAAGCTCTGATCCCTGATTATATGGACTTCATCTTCTCTTCCGAATATTTGGGAAATTACGGGCATTCTAATATGACGTTTGCAGAAGAATTTAATGATGCTTTTAATTCTGTCTCAATCCCTGCGGGTACCATCCCGACAGATACTGCCCTTATTCAAAGAGGTGAAGCAATTACACCGATTTTGGCAAAACATGCTTTATGGAAAATGATTTACAAAACAGAAACTTCTTCGGTTTCTTCTTCGGTTTTAGAAGATGCAAAAGCCGTTTTAGAGAATCCCACTTCTTCACCGCGGGATTATATTCTTGAGACACATAAATTGAAAAAAGAACTTTCGGAAAATGTTCGAATTTCAAAAGTGATTCTTGCTGAATCTGATGTTAAAATGAAACTCGGCAGTCAAAAAGAACTCAATGCAACCGTATTAACAAGTATAGGCATTGCTTCCGGAGTAAATGTTACCTGGGAATCTGACAATGAATCTGTTGCCGTTGTGGATGAGTATGGGACGGTTACGGCTGTCGGGGAAGGCACGGCGCAAATCTCTGCAAACATTGACAGTAAACTGCCCGCTGTCTGCAATGTTACTGCGGGTAAGTATGTGGATGTATTTTTGGTAAACAACGGAACTTTTTATTCAGATTCTGCCGTTTTGCAAGATTACAGCAATTTAAGTCTTTTTCAGACACCATCAAATAGAAATCTGCTTTACAATGACTTGAATCAATATGATATTGTATTTACGACCGGATCTACGGCGAATGCCGGTTATTATTCACCTCTCTATCTGCAAAGCTTAAATAACGGATCTGCTGTTGTTCAATTAAACTCTAGTCGTATAACCCCTGCCCTTCTTAAAAACTCTTTAATGGGGACTGGCAGTGTCTCAGCGAACCGTTCCCACATCGCAGTTGGGACAAACAATACTACTTCTCCTATTGCAGGCGTTTATTATCTCTCAAATAGTGCTCCGATAGATTCAACTTTTGCAACTTATCTCCAAGCTTTCAATCTGAATACCAATCAAGAAAAACTTGAAGATTTCATTTTACGCGGCGAAATTGAAAAAGAAGCTTTGAAAGTTTTCATCGACAAACAGTCTCATTTAGACTCCAACGACTATACGGCCGAGAACTGGACTGCCTTTTCGGATAAATATTCCGATGCGGAAGCAATGCTTACAAGTCCTGATGCAACGGCTGTTGAAATGGCGGCAATGCTTTACGATCTTAAAGAAATTTATTATGATTTGGAATATGTCGATCCCGGAAATGTGTCGGCTGTGACTCTTCCGGGAGACGTGACGATGAATGTCAACTCAACCATTAAAATGAATGTTGATGTTTCGGGTGACAATCTGAAAGTCTTCGGTGTTGTTTGGAGTTCGGACAATCCTTCCGTTGCATCCGTTAATGATTTCGGCGTCATCCGGGCGCATTCTCCCGGTAAAGCCAACATTTCCGCAACATCGGCTTTGGACGATTCAAAATCTGCGGCTGTTGAAGTAAACGTTATTATGCCGGCACAAAGCATCTTCTTGAGTGACGCGAATTTGAGTTTAATTGTCGGCGGCGACTCCGTTCAATTGACCGGTGTTACTCATCCTTTGGGCGCTTCCTCCGGAGAAATTATCTGGTCGTCTTCCAATGAATCGGTTGTCACAATATCAAGCAACGGTTTGGTTACGCCGACAGCCGCTGCAGATAATGCCGGAAAAGCCGTTATTACGGCACAAGTCACTTTTGATGAAAATATTTACAACTCAACAACCGGAACAATCGAAGTTAAGCAGACAACAATTACGGCTCAGGCTGATGTGACCGTTAAAGTCGCTCCCGAAGACCGGATACGTATTCTTTTCGTCGGTGAAAATGAATTAACCGGCGCTCAGATGGCCGCAGATGATATGTATTACTGCGGATACTTCGATTATGATTATGTCTACAGCTACAATGCGGAGTCACATACCGTCACTGAAGAACTTTTGGCCGCTGCCGAAAATTTCAGCGCGTATGATGTTGTTTTCTTTGATATGTTCGGGGAATACGAAACGATTTCCGACAGTTTAAAGAAAGGAAAAGATGCCGGAACCGTGTTCGTTTCACTTGAATCCAATGCGGAGCCCCCGGATTATTTCGTTTCGTTCTCTTCGACCGAGGCTCAGAAGAATTCCACGCTTTACAAATACTATAAACAGATGCTGATTAACAACAACGTTTCAACGGCATCGGCTTTGTGGGGTGAAAAATTCCTGCTTGAAGCGGCAAAAAAACACGCTCCCGAAGATAAGCTTCCGAGTGAACTCAAGGCGGAAAAGCCTTTGAATGTTTTGTATGTCGGCAAGGACGCTTCCAATTTCTCAGATACGGTGAAAAAATTCAATGCCGGTGTTTACGGCGACGCAGCCAACTGGAGTATTCTTCCTTACAATGAAACCTCCGGCCAATTCGAAGAATTATTCGGATACAAAACAAACGCGACAACTGACGGATTGGAAGAATGGGAGCGTGCTCAGATTGATTCGATTAACAACCACCTGAAAGAAAATCATTACGATATCATTCTTTTCGACGGAATTGAGGGGGAGTCTTATCTCGTAAGAGATCCGGAAACCGGCAGGCCCGCAACAGTGCTTTACACACATATGAATTATCTGGATGAAATTGAAAAGGCTGCAAAAAGCAATCCAGCTACAAATGTTGTATTGATCGGTAAAACCAGCCTTCTTTGGCAGCCCGCAAATCTGCCCTTTGTTGCCGATTCCGGAAATCAAAGTCTTTTGCTCACTTTCGGTCTCGGAGACGAGGATCAGAAAGCCAGCAATGAATATTTATTCGGCCTGGTTCAGGATTACGGTCACAACAGAGTTAAATCCTGGACCTATACGGATAATTCAGGCGCCGCCGGAGATGCAGGTTATTTCCATCCCTCTTCAGGCGCTTCCAGGGTCCTCTTTTCGGATCTGGATACTTACATCACCTGGGCGACCAAGAACGGATATTTCGATCCCGAAAGGCCGACTGTCGGTATTTGGATGTTTTCTTCAGATATCGGACAGGGGACGGATGCCTTGATTTACGCTCTTGAAAAAGAAGGCGTAAACGTCATTGCCGGTTACGAAACATTTGATGAAATTCCGTCTTATTATACATGGACGGATTCGGAAGGTCAAACGAAGCAGATCGATACGGCCATCTCCATCAAGAATTTCGGTTTGAACTACTGGGATTATGAAGAAGGCGTCCGCCAATTGGAGGAAATGAACATTCCTGTTCTGAAAGGTTTCTTTGCAACGGTGAGTAAGGACAAAATGACCAACATTTCCGACGTCAATAACATGGTTGATGCCACAAACGGCGCGAGAATGACACTGTCACCGAACCGTGACGGTATTTTTGAGTTCACCTATCTCGGTTACATGGACAACGGCCCTGTCGGTGTTCAGGCGCAGATTGACTGGATGGCGGAACGTGCCGCTGCATGGGCGTTCTTAAACCAGAAAGAGAATTCGCAGAAGGATATCGCGATTCTGTATTACAACTATCCGCCGGGTAAAGCCGACATCGGTGCCAATTATCTCAACGTGATGCGCAGTTTCTCCGGAACCGACTCATATCCGGGTATTCTGCGGACGATGAATGACAGTTACCTTGACCCGGCCACCGGCCAAGAACTCGGTAACTATGACGTCAACTTTACCCGGCTTCCGGTCGCAACGCCTTTAAAAGACGGCAGCGGCGGTTATTCTTTTGAATATTACGACGGCGGCGGTGAAGCAGCGTGGCGTGATAAAGTCATGACCGAAGATAACGTCATGTACCTGATGCTTTCGCAGGGCATCAATGTCGGTTCGCATGCGCCCGGTGTTCTGGACGGCATGGTTCAGGAGTATATTACTTTCCTGAAGAACGGCGGCAGTCATGAAGACTGGTGGGGCTGCCAGCTTTTGCCTGTTTCCGTTTACAAAGAGTGGTTCGATGAAACTGAAATCAGCGATGACCTCCGTGAAGAACTCATTGACACGTGGGGTGAACCGTGGGACACTTCCGTTGAATTACCCAAAGACCAAAGCGGTATGATCTGGGAGGACAAAGACGGTTACTTCGGCAGCGCCGGTGAACGGTATTTCGTCTTCTCCGCCGTCCGCATGGGTCATGTTTGGATTTTGCCGCAGCCGGACCGTGCTCTGGCCAGCTCGCAGGCGCTGAATGCCTCGATCTCCAGCACCGACTACCACGGCGATATGGCACCCACTCATCAGTATGTTGCCTTTTACTTCTGGATGAACCGCGGGATGGAGGCCAACTCCGAATATGATTTCATTGCACAGGATTGGAAACCGGATGCTGTCGTTCACTTCGGTACTCACGGTACACAGGAATGGCTTCCGGGAACTGCGATCGGTATGCAGCAGGGAATCGACTGGAGTCCGATTTTGCTTGGCCGCCTTCCGAATATCTATCCGTATATCGTTGCAAACGTCGGTGAAGGATTAACGGCCGAGTACAGGGGAAATGCTCTAATTATTGATCATCTGACGCCGGCAATGATCCGCAGCGGTCTTTACGGCGAGCTGGCGGATTTGGATTCGGAAATTCAGAGTTTCATCAAACAAGCTTCCATGGGCAACATGAATACATCGCTGTCTTACGAATATCGGCTCAACATCATTGATATGATCTACAGTTCCGGTGTTCATGAGGCGCTTGACCTGTCCGTTTATGAGAAACAGGTCAGCGGAACAGTGACGGATGAAAAAGTGAAAAACATCCTGCTTAATACAACGCTTGTCAGCGACACGGAATTCAGCAATCTTCTGAAAAACCAGGTTCATAATTATTTGGACAGTGTCATGGGAAATGCTCTGCCGTACGGCATGCATGTCTACGGTCAGTCTCCGGATGACAACAGAACCGCTTACATGGTCCGCGCCATGTGGGGCAATTACCGGTTTGAAGAGCTCATCCGGTCGGTGTACTTCAAAGATCTGCCGGAAGGCCTGACCATTCCGTATGAACCGGTTTCTGACGGTGGGGGCGGTTACTACTACGACGGCAAATCCGATTCTGACGTTCAAAATTTCACGACCATGTACGTGAACGGCGCCGACATTCAGGATGCTTTAAAAGCAACTCTCGGAGACGCAACACCTGCAGAGCTTGAGTCGATTGAACTGTTCATCCGCGGTCCGGTCAAATACTATGAAGACAGCAGTTTAACAGGCGATGAGCTGAAAGCTCAACTCAAAGCAGACTGGCGCAGCTGTAATGTGGATGATGTGATCATTGAAGAGCTTTGTACGGATTTCGTTCCGGCGAGTGTTGCAACCGACGGCAGATTCAATCAAACGAAGTTTAATACGGCTTTTGAGAAATTCGTCGACGAGTTCGTCGACAATATGGACAACGGAACGGACGCTGCAGCTGCGATTGATGCTGCTTTGACAAAGGCCTTCAATATCAACGGCTATACGACACAGACTTGGATCAATCAGCCCGTCATTGATTATGCGACAGCTTACCAGCGCCACTCTTTCGCACCCAATCTGCAGTCCTGCGGTGACGGGGAAATGCATGCGTTGCTCAACGCCCTGTCTGCAGGTTACATTCCGCCGACAACAGGCAACGATCCTATTCAGAATCCGGGCATCCTTCCGACGGGCCGTAATTTCTACGGTATCGATCCGAACACTTATCCGACGCGGGCTGCCTGGGAAGTCGGCCAGGCGATGGGTGAACAGATGCTGGCCGATTATTACGAGAAGCACGGCGAATTCCCGAAGATGGTTTCTTTTACACGTTTCGGTGTTGAATTCATTCGTGATGAAGGTGCTCTTGAAGCCTGTATCTATTATCTGCTCGGCTGCGAGCCGACTTGGTCAGGCAACCAATATACCGGAACGGGTACTTTCACGGGTGCTTATCCGGTAACGGATAAAAACCATGATATGTTTAAGGTCACGCTTTCAAACGGAACAGTAGTGGAGCGGCCGCGTGTTGATATCATCTACACCACAGCCGGCATGCGTGATTCTTATCCGTCTGCGATCCGTTATATTGATAAAGCCATCCGCGCCGTTTATGCGCTGGAAAATGATCCGATTGAAAACAACATCCAGAAAAATACCAATTCCATCAAAGCCGCATTAAAAGCCTCCAATCCGGAATTATCCGACGAACAGATTGAACAGCTGGCCTTGGCACGTACATTTGCTCAGGAGTTGGGGACGTATGAAATCGGCACCGGTAATCTGGTCAGTTCAAGCGGCTCGTGGGATTCTGATTCCGAACAAGCTCAAAAGGATATTGTTGACCTGTATCTGAGTAAGATGGGTTATATCTACAATGACGAAATGTGGGGCAGCGCCGGCAGCGAAGCAATGAATAAAGCCATGTCGGAAGTTCTCAAACAGCTTTTGATGCGTGCTGATGCTTCGATGTTTGCTTCGTCATCCAATCTGTATGACACGCTTGACAATGACGACGTTTACCAGTATTTCGGTATCATGAACATGGTTTCTCAATATTACGGCGGCAAACTGCCGGAGATGTATATGGCTGATACCAGCAATGTGGCAAATTACCGGCCGGGTGACAAGCTCGTTACAACGATGCAGGAAGCCATCAAAAAGGATCTTGATTCACGCTACCTGAATCCGGAGTGGATTCAGGGCATGATGGAGTCCGGATATTCCGGTTCTTCCATGATGGCGGAATTCATCGAGAATCTTTTCGGCTGGAGTGTTGCGACAAACGGTGAACTTGTCAGCGACCAGGTTTGGAGCCAAATCATGGAAACCTACATCACAAGCGGCATTTTGGAAGGTGACGACAAGTATGTTTATTCTTACCAGTCCATGACCGGACGAATGATTGAAGCAATACGCAACGGTTACTGGGACGCAACGGATTCCCAGCAGAAAGAGTTGTTGGAAGCCTATGTGAACTCCGTGTTAGAAGCCGGTGTCGCCTGCTGCCACCACACATGCGGTAATCCGGCGCTGGATCAGTTCATTGCCGGTCAAATGTCCGTTCTCGGTTTAACCGCCGAGGAGCAGGAGAAATACTGGGAGATTGTTAAGCAGGCCACGGAACGTGACAAACCCTCCATTAAAGTGGATGATAATAAAAACCAGTCCTCCTCTTCCGGCGGCGGTTTCGGCTCAGCAACCGTTGTTGAATCCGGTGAGTCTTCCGGCGGCGAGTCTGCTGAGGACGGCGAAGAATCCGACGAAGGCGGACAAAACCCCGGCGTCGGTCTTGACGGCACGGAAACCGGAACCCCGACCGCTGAAGTCAGCGGGTTTGAGATGACTGTTACGAATGTGGCTCATTCGGTCCGTGAGTTCATCCAAAATCCGACTTTCTCAACGTCAAGCATGATCGCCATCGCCTTTGTTATATTGGCGGTCGGTGCAGTCTTCTACGGCACGCGGAGAAGGAATCTGTAACGAGACAAATTGAAATGAATAATTGCCGGATTCCGGCAGTTATCATTTTCTCTTTTTCAGATTTTATTTTTTAAAACAATCCAATTTAATTTGTTTTATTTTTTTAAAAAATAATCAGAATTTCGTTTTTAAAGATTTATCATTCCGTTTTTAAAATCTAAATAAACTTTATATACAATCAAAATCTATTCAAAATTGCACAATTTTACTTGATTTAAGGATATTCTCAAGACCTCCAATCCTGAATGTCTTAAATCCTGCCGATAAAGTATCGGTTCGAAGCACCGTTCACGGCTTTCTTTCTTCTAAAAAGTTGTGCCGGATTTACGTTCATCAAAATCCGTACGAACCATAAAACATACACACACAACGAAATCCGCTTTCACTTCGTCCCCGCGAAAGCATTTCATTCCCCCCGGTATAAATGCGGTGGAAGCGGTATCAGTCACACGGCAGCGCTGCACTCCCCGAAATGATGCAGCTGCTGTCAAACTGTTCGTTTTTCGGTTTTTAAAAAGAAAAAAAGATTTTGTTTTTTGTTGTAATGAAAAAAGGAATGAACTGCTGAAACGCAGTTCACGTTTTATTTTATTCATCTTTTGAATTTCTGTAATTCCGGTAGTAAATAACGCCGGCGACAATCAAAACCAACAAGATCAGCCAGGGGAACAGGAAGATCCCTTTCGGACTCTCTTCTTCCGGCCGTTCTTCAATGTCGTTGGAATAAGATGCGCCGGGGGTTTCATTCTGAACGGGTCCTGAATTGTTGACCGGGTCGATGACAGCGGCTTGGCCTGTGCCGGAACCTTTTCCGGTATTTTTATTTTCGCCCTGGGTCTGTTTCAGATCGGGACGGTTATTATTCAATATATCATATGCAGCATCAACTTCTGCTTGTGTCGCAGGGTAATTGTCAATAACTGCATGCGCATTCATCAATGCATCTTGATACGGGTTCCAAGACTCCGGTGTAAATTTATTTTTATCTGTGTAGGTTGTTTCACATTCATTTACTAATTCGATGAGTGCGCTTTTGTCTGCAGGGACCCATTTCAATGTCAAACCATCGCGACTGTCTCTCAGACTATCATATGCATGATCAACTTCAGCCTGTGTCGCGTCGCTGTCTTCTGCAATAGTTTTGGCATTTGTCAGCTCACTTACAAAACTCTCCCAGCTTTCAGGAGTGTATATATTTCCACCGTTTACGATTATTTGACATTCTTTTATTAATTCGATAAGTGCGGTTTTATCTGCGCTCGCTCTCAGATTGTTGCGGCTGGTGTTGAGTTTATCATATGCGTTGTCGACATCGGTCTGCATCGCGTTTTCGTTGTCTCTGATCTCTCTCGCATCATTAAGCGCTTGCATAAAGGCTACCCAGCTTTCGGGTGTGAATTTGCTTTCATCTGCATAAGTCACTTCACATTCGTCAATCAATGCGATGAGCGCAGTTTTATCCCCTCCACGAAGAAGAGATGCTATTGCATCCAGTAATGCGGTTGCAGCTGCATTAATTTCTGTTTGTGTAGCCGAATCGTCATCAAGAACGAGTTTCGCAGCAGCAATCTCTCTATTCAGATTTTCCTTTGCCGCAGGTATAATGTTGGGGTCGTTCCCTTCTTCATATGCAATCTGAATTAAATATTCCAATACCGATTTATCGGTCGGATTATCTGCCGCCGCCGTTCCGCCGAAAAGCAAAAGAACAGCCAATATTGCCGCAAATACCACATACGTTTTTTTGTCCATTTCAACCCTCTTATTTTACTTCTTATATGCTTATAGTATTATTATATTTTTAATAAATATTCATTCAAATATATAACCTTACTGGAGAAAAATTCTATTCCGTTCGGTTTTATTATTTTAATACAGTTTTCACTGCGCTTAACACACGGACCGGCTTAAACTTTCACTCTTTTTACCGTTTCAGAATCACAGAATTCAAATAACAATAAGGCATCACTCTTTTCATGAAATACATCGTTATTATCGGAGACGGCATGGCTGATCTCCCCCTTCCCGAACTGGGCGGAAAAACAATTTTACAGGCCGCCGGCAAACCCAACATGGATTATATGGCCGAACACGGCCGAACAGGACTTGCCGTCACTGTTCCGGAGGGATTTTCTCCGGGCAGTGATGTGGCGAATATGTCTATTTTCGGCTACGACCCCGCTGTTTATTACACAGGCCGTTCTCCGCTGGAAGCGCTCAGCATGGGTGTTTCTCTTCGGGGGAATGATTTGGCTTTCCGTACCAATCTGATTACAATCGGCAACGCGGACGGAACGATTGGCGCGGACGGGCCCGCTTTGAAGGACGCGTACATCGTCGATTACAGCGGCGGACACATCTCTTCAGAGGAAGCCGAGGCACTGATCAAAGCTGTCGATCAAGAACTCGGAAACAGCCGGTTCAAATTTTATCCCGGCATCAGTTACCGTCATTTGCTTGTGGCGCAGGACAATTACGGCAAAGAATTATTGTTCACGCCGCCGCATGATATTACAGGCAAAAAAGCTTCGGATTATTTCCCCCAAGGGGACGTTGAAGCGGTTCGCATATATTCGGAAATGATGGCGGCTTCTTATCATATTCTCAAAGATCACCCTGTTAACAAAAAACGCATTGCTGAAGGAAAACTTCCGGCCAACTGCATTTGGCTTTGGGGTCAGGGTAATGCCCCCAAATTTGAATTATTTGAAAAGCTTCATCATAAGACGGGAGCTGTCATTTCCGCGGTGGACCTTCTCAAGGGCATCGGCATCTGTGCCGGTCTGGACGTGATTGAAGTGGAAGGCGCAACCGGCTTTCTGGATACAAATTACAAAGGGAAAGCAGATGCGGCAATCGAAGCACTGAAAACGAAAGATTTTGTTTTTGTTCACATTGAAGCGCCGGACGAATGCGGCCATATCGGTGATTACCAAAAGAAAATGCAGGCCGTTGTTGACCTTGATTCAAAAATAGTGGCGCCCCTTTTGGAATACGCCAAATCGCTGAATGAACCGTGCCAAATTCTTGTCATGCCGGACCACCCGACGCCCGTTGCTTTAAAAACGCACACGAGTGATCCGATTCCTTTCCTCTTGTATGACACGCGTGAAATAAACGCCGACAGCGTTTTGGTTTACGATGAAGAATCTGTTCAAAACGGCAGTCTCGGGGAAGTGTATGCTCCTGATTTGGTGTCTTTGATGATTGAATATGAAAAAGAGTAATATCAAAAGAGTATATTTGAAGCTGTTTTAAATAAGTTAATATATTTCTAACTCTTCTTAACTCAAAATAATATAGAAAATTATTATTTTTTGTTTTATTCCAATACTAAAAAACGTCCGTACAGGAGGGATGAGGGGAAATGAATCCGTTCCAGAAAAAACAATCCAAAGAAAAGGATGAATATGAGTCAGAGACTGAGAAATCATCAATTCTCAGCAAAATTACATCATTCGGAAAGCAGACAAAAGAAAACGCTTTCGGCGAGTTCAGACAAACACCGCTGATGGATTTGATCGAACGCAAGAACGATATTGTTTTAAAAGCCGATCTTCCCGGTGTCACCAAAGACGATGTAACGCTTGAAATTCAGGACAGGCTTTTAACAGTACGCGCAGAATGTCTCAAGGACATCGAAGAAGGTATTTACATCCGTCGCGAAAGGTTTTACCGAAAATATGAAGGTTCCGTTAATATTCCCGTTCAAATCGATGAAGAAAAAGCAACGGCGAAATTGGCAAACGGCGTTTTGACCGTTTTCCTTCCCAAGAAAATCGACACGATTGAAGTCGAAGATTAATTTTATTTCTTTTCCCCTTTTCTCTTTTTCTTGCTTTCATCAGCGGGCGTTTTTTCAAGGCGTTATTCGCGTCTCCTTTTTAATACGATTCAATAGTTTCACTTTGCAGGTTGATTATTTATAAGAAAAAGCGTCATAGAACTGTAAAATAAAAAACCGTTCGGAGACAATCATGCCGGAAGAAGCCGTCAACAAGCAATACATCAAGCATCCGCTGATTTTGGAAAATGCTGTCGAGCAGCGCCTGTATCAGCTCAACATCGTTTCGGGATGCACGACGAAAAACTCACTTGTTGTTCTGCCGACCTCTCTCGGGAAAACAGTTGTCGCTCTGCTTGTCATGGTGATGCGTCTGGAAAAAGCCGGCGGCAAGGTTTTGCTTCTTTCGCCGACAAAACCGCTTGTCGAGCAGCATTATGATTTTTTTTCCCGCGTCATGAAACTGCCGGAAGGCAAAGTCAAAGCATTTACAGGCAGCATTTCTCCGGAAAAGCGGCGGGAAATGTGGCAGGACGCAGATATGATCATTGCCACGCCGCAGGTAATTGAAAATGATCTGCTCAATTCGAGGATCTCTCTCCAAGATGTTTCCTGTGTCGTTTTCGATGAAGCGCACCGCTCCGTCGGTAATTACGCTTATACCTATATCGCCGAAAAATACATCGCTACGGCTGATTCTCCGCTTATTTTGGGCATCACGGCAAGTCCGGGCAGCGAAAAGGAAAAAATCGATGAAGTCTGCAGCGCACTTTCCATTGAAAATGTTGTTGTGAAAACAGAAGAAGACGCCGATATCAAACCGTACGTTCATAAAAAAGAAATCGAATGGATGACGCTTGAGCTCCCGAAAGAATTGGCCGAAATCCGGGAAGCTTTGAAAAAAATACTGAATGAAAGGCTGGACAAGCTGGCCGAGTTCGGCTATCCTTTGGATAAAAAATTCTTAGCCAAACGCGATCTGCTGGCACTTCAATCTCAATTAACGGCGGAAATGCGAAATGAAGCCGCGGATCCGAGTATCTATCAGGCCGTTTCCGTCATGGCGGAAATCATGAAGATCGAGCATGCGGTCGAGCTGATTGAAACGCAGGGCACAAAGGCGCTTTTGGCTTACCTGAAAAAAATGGACGAAGAAGCCGGAACCTCCGGCGCGAGCAAAGCCGTCAAAAGGCTGGCGGCGGATCTTTATTTCCGTCAGGCGCTTCACCTCACGGAAAAATGCACTGTTGAACATCCGAAATTTTATGCCGTTCAAAGAATCGTCAGCGAACAGCTTTTAAAATTTCCCGATTCTAAAATCATTGTTTTTACGAATTTCAGGGAAACCGCCAATATCGTCAAAGAAGCGCTTTCCGAAATCCCCGATATCCGCCCCGTGCGGTTCGTCGGTCAGGGGTCGCGCAACAAAGACAAAGGGCTGACACAGAAACAGCAAACTGAAATCATTGAACAGTTTCGTGCGGGCGTTTATAATGTTCTCATTGCCACATCGGTTGCCGAAGAAGGATTGGATATCCCCTCTACGGATATGGTTTTGTTTTACGAGCCGGTGCCGTCGGAAATTCGAAGCATTCAACGAAAAGGCCGCACCGGCCGCTTCCAAACCGGCCGTGTCATCATGCTCATCACCAAAGGAACACGTGATGAAGCGTACCGGTGGAGCAGTCAGAACAAAGAAAAACGCATGCTTTCCGAAATGAAAAGCCTTCAAAAAGAATATTCCGGAAGCAAGGGCGAAGATTTATCCAAAGGAAATGAAAATCAAAAAACCTTTTTGGATTTTGAAAAAGAATTCAAAAGCAAGTATGAAAATAAAAAACCGGAAACGGCAGAAAACATTCAATCCGAACCGAAAGCCGGTTTTTCCTCGAAGGATGTTCATTCCGTCTCTTCCGAACTCCCTGTCCGCTCTCACGTTTTTTCCGAAAATTTCATTTCCGGTTCTGTTGATGAAATCTCTCCCGAACCGCGGCTGAAAATTTTAGCGGACACGCGCGAAATCAAAAGCGGGGTTCTGAAATGTCTGGATGCTTACGGCATAGAACTTAAAACGATGAGATTGGATGTTGCCGATTACGTCGTCAGCGATGACATGGCGGCGGAGCGCAAAACGATTGCGGACTTTAACGCGTCATTGATTGACGGTAAACGTAATTTATTTTCTCAGCTTGTGGATCTTTCCCGCGCTTACAAAAAGCCTGTTTTAATCATTGAAGGCGACGCGGATTTAGCAGCCGGGCAAATGCATGAGAACTCCGTCCGAGGCGCGTTGCTTTCGATTGAAATTGATCTGAACGTGTCGATTTTTTATACCAAAAGCGAAGAAGAAACCGCTTTGCTGCTGAAAATGATGGCAAAAAAAGAGCAGGCCGATGAGAAAAAAACAGTGAATCCGCACGGTAAAAAACCGGCCAGAACAACTTACGAACAGCAGGAATACATTTTGTCATCCATTTCAGGTGTCGGTCCGCATGCCGCGCAGATTCTGCTTCAGGAATTCGGGTCATTGAACGCTGTTTTTAACGCGTCCGAAGAAGAACTGTGCCGTGTCAAAGGTATCGGAAAAGTGACCGCTCAGCGCATTCGTGAAGTTGTGAAGGCGGAATATAAAAAATGAAACTGTTTTATAATTTCTGACAGCCCGGACAAATATAGACGGTTCCGCCCATCATTGTCTCTTTGAGAATTATTCCGCCGCAGACTTTACAGGGTTGGCCGGCTGTTTTATTTGACAGAATCGTCACGTAACCTCCGGGATTTCCGTAAATGTCTTTTTCCGTATCTCTTCCGCCGTCATCTGCCATCTTTTGAAGTGTTTTTTTAACGGCGGCGTATAAATTCTTTTTTTCATCTTCCGATAAAGAATTCAATTTACGTTTGGGATGCAGTTTGGCGTTGAACAGGATATCCTGAAGAACACCGTTTCCGAGTCCCGGAATCCTTTGTTCCGTTGCCAAAAATGCTTTTAAATTCAGGGTCTGCTTACTGCCGGTAATCAATGCGTTGAAGTATTCCTCATCGAATTCATCGGACAGCGGGGAAGGTTTCTCGACGGCGGCGGTATAATACGGATTATCATTTTCACCTTTTTTATATGCCCACATGCCGCCGTACATCTGAACAGTACAGACCAAGGCGGTTTTGTCATCAAATCGGACAAAAAGCTGATGTTTTTCCGGAACTCGGTCTTTTTCCGTTAAGTATCTGATATTCACTCCTTCGCCGAGAAGTAATCTTTCATCACCGAGCGAAATTTCAATATATCCGGCAATCGGGGAGGCTTTTTGAATTGTTTTTCCGCGCAGCAAAGGCGTGTAGTTTTCCGGATCGCCGTGAAAGAATGCGAATTTGTGAGGTGATTTTCCGGCGGTGACGGATGAAACAGTTTTTCCGGTCAGGATATTATTCATTTGGCCGGCGAGGACGACGCATTCGGGCAGTTCGATCATTGATGACTCTCCTCTCTTTTTAAAAAATATGAAAAAAGGAACGGCTGATTAAAGCCGTTCGATTAAATCCAAACCTTTTTCGATGATTTCCAAATATTCAAAAACACGGCGCGGGTCATTTTCATTCTGCATGTCTTCGGCAACCGCCGTGAGTTTAAGAAGGATCAAGTCGCGGAGCTGTTCCTCTTCGACGGAATAAACCGTCGGCTCAATCGTGTAGTTTCGGATCTCTTCCAAAGGTGTTCCGGATGCCGTTTGTTTTTTGCTTTCTTTTTTGTATTTCTGCGGGGCGTCTGCTTTTTTAGCGGGAACGCCGGGGGAACAGAAAACGGGTGCGGCATCTTTTGAAATCGGTGCAGGGGTTTCATTCGTTTCAACGCCGCTGCAAAGCGGGCAAATGATTTCTCCTTTGAACCTGAATAAAGGCGCACCGCAGTTGTCGCAGTGGTTGGCAAGCATCGTGCCGCCGTTTTCAAGGAAACGGGCTATCTTTTTTACGTTATCGTCTGAATCCATTTTTTCACCTGAATATGTATTAATTTGAATAGAATTGGATTTTTCCTGTAATTAATCTTTCTCACAGTTTCAGTTTTTACCGTTTTATCTAACCGGTGCTGTTTTTTTGTCACGGCAGATTTAATCAAAGGTTAAATTTAAATGAGAGTTCTCTCTACTCAATTAAGTCCAAAAGACAACTATGCAGAAAAGTAATAATCTATAACTTTAATTTAACTTATTAAGTCAAATTTATTTATCAAAGAGTCCGAATCGGAATTTCAAAAACAATCATGCTTTGATTTGAAAAGGCCGACGGTGAGTTTGTTTTGCCTTTTTTGGTTAACCCTCTTGCGTGTTTTTAGAATCTGTCGACGGGATAACGGCAGGTTTTTGATTCGACTCTGTTCAGGTGATATTATGGCAGCCGATGAATACCAAAAAACCATTGATCAATGTATTGCGGAATTGGATATGATCGCAAACGACACATCCGTTCCGAGAAATATCAGACGTTCCGTGACAGAAATTATTGAGGTTCTGAAAGATGAAAATCAGGAACTTTTCCTGCGCGCCGCGTCCGCACTCAAAACCCTTTCCGATGTCAGCTATGATCCGAATCTTCCGATGCATACCGGAACTTACATTTGGAGCATTCTCGGAAAGCTCGAAACAATTCCGCCGGAAGTTTAAATTCCGGTTCATTTTCTTTTTTATTCTCTTTCTTGTGTCTTTCGGTTATGATTTCATCATCCCGTTTTTGAAAATAATTATATACTAGCGCAGCATATTTTTATTCGTGGCGTATATTATTTGGTTTGAATAATTGTGCTGCTTAAAACGGGTGGTTAAAATGAGTTTAAAAAATTTACTCCATCGGACAAGTTTGAAAACAAAACAGTTTACGGGAAACAACGGAGGCAATGCGGTGGTCGGCATTCCCGAAAACACGGAATTTGAATTGGTTGACGAAACGTTCATTTCAACAAACACATCGGTTTATGTGGAAATCACCTGCCGGAAGGATCCGTATCAGGATTTTGAAGCCGTGGATAATGAAATGAAAAAAGCCTATCCGGTTCTGCCGGTCAAAAAACTCCGTCCGCAGACCGTTATCCGTGTCCGCCCCGGCAAAGCCGGATATGAAGCGGATATCTATAACGAAAGGAACGATCAGGCCATTACGATTATGGTCGGCCCGGAAAACGAGAAGAATCTGGATTTGCTTTTGGATATGATTAAGTCTGCTCAATTCATTTAATTCAACAGGTTTTATAAAACAGAAGATATTTTAATAAAATATTATTTATAGAAGTTATGAAGATATCTTTAGTGTTGAGTTATCAACATAAAAACATAAACCAAAAAAGGTGAATTAAAAATGAAAAAATTAATTGAGCTTTTGCTTATCATTACAATTCCGATTGCTTTGATTGCCCTTTATATGCACCACCGCGAAGGCGGATGCCACGGCTCGTGTAAAAAGGACAAGAAAGCAGGCAGAAAGAAGCACCACCTTTGGTAAACCCTGTTCGCCAAAGTTATTTTTACATTACACAGAGACAGATTGACAAAAAACGCAGGAAAATGATTTCTCATTTTCCCTGAAGTCTTTTTTATTATTTTTTTAAAATCTTATCATCGAAAAGTTTCGCTGTGCTCAGCTTTTCGACGCCTCGCGCGCAAAGATAAACTCCCGCATCAATTTCGTCGCCAAAATCGCGGATTGCCCGTTATCATATTCGGGCGCAATTTCGACAACGTCAAAGCCGATTGTTTTCGGCGCAAACGCGCGCAGAACTTCCCGAACTTCGCGGTCGGTCATGCCGAAAGGCTCGGGCGTGCCGAGACCGGGGCAGAAGGCAGGGTCGATCGCATCCATATCTAAGGATAAATAGATGTGGTCGCTGTTTAAGTATTCCTTTGTTTCTTTGATGATTTCTTTGATTCCCATCTCAAAAACATCATCATTGGAATAGAATTTGATGCCTTCGTTTTTGGCGTATTCCCATTCTTCACGCGGACCGCTGCGGATGCCGATTGAAACATATTTTTTGGTAATGTTGTCAATAATATGGCGGGAAACACAGGCGTGATTATTTTTGAGGCCGCGGAAGTCCGTTCTCAAATCAAAGTGCGCATCCAGAACCAAAACGGCGAAATCGTCCTTTTCATCGCAGGCATCATAACACGCTTTTACGGGCGCGTATGTCAGTGAGTGCTCGCCGCCAAGCATGATCGGGAATTTGCCGTCACTGACGATTTGTTTGGCGTCTTCGTAAATCCATTCCAACGTTTCGTCAATATTGACGGAAACGAATGAATTGCCGGCGTCATGAACCAAAATGTCGGTCATGTCCAAATCGTATTTCGGGCTGTACGTTTCAAAATTGATTGCCACTTCTCTCATCCGGTCGGGAGCCCAGCGGCTGCCGGTCCGGAAAGACGATGTGTTGTCAAACGGTGCGCCGAAAATCACATATTCGGCGTCTTCATAATCATAGATTGCGTCAAAGAAAGTGGTCGGTACAAACATTTACCTTTTTCCTCTTAATATTAAAAAACCGCATTTTATGCGCTTAATTTCTCAAGGCGCGATAACGGGTACTAACACTCAACTAAAATAAAATTTCAGTATTTAAAAATTCGTTTTTTAAAATTTGAATGATTTGTGCCGTCCAAAGAAAAAAAGGTGAAACCGGATTCGTCCGGTTTCTTCGGCTGTTTATTTCAACTTTAAACTTTTTCTTTGTGAACCACTTTCAAAATAGAGTGATTGACCGCGTTTGTGGGGCAGTTTGTAATGCAGCGCTTACAGCTGGAGCCGAGGCATTTTTGACTGTCGATGACAATGTAGTTGTCAGGCTCGCTTTTATGAACCGTAATTGCATTTTCCGGACAGGATTTTTCGCATTTGTGGCAGAAAATGCAGCCGTATGCCGGTGCTTCCAAAAAGACGCCGATATGTTCGACCATTTTGACGCCTTCTTCACCGACATCGTCAATGTCGCGGACAACACGGCGCTCCACATTCGGTTCCGGATTGTCATGCGGGAACGGTCTGAGTTTAAACATTCTCAGCATCTCGTCATACATTTCCATCGGCATTCCCTGTTCCCAGTAAGACAGTTCACAGACATAGATGTCTTTGAACGTCTGGGATGTGGCCATCATCAAATGGTCGGCCTGAATCTTTTTGGCCATTTCGCGGACTTCTTCCAGTTTCTCTGGATGAATCGCCAGTTTTCGGGCCAGTCCGATGGACGTGTTGCCGAACTGGATAATATTTTTCGCATAACTCGGCACCGAACCGAGATAAGCCGCTTTTTTGCCGTCCACATATGTACCGGTTGCCCCTGAAATGTACGCATATTCAAGCTGGTTGTAGTCCAAACCCGCCGCTTCCATCAATGTCAGCTGGGCCGCGCGGATGGCGCCGATGGCTTTTCCGATTTCGACAACATCTTTCTCCGTAATTTCAATGCCGTCGCCCAGAATGACTCTGCCGTTCGGAAGTTTCGGAATCTTCGTCATTAATTTGCTTTTCAGCATGATGGACATACAGGAGATTACACCTGTTCCGGTAATGCCGACGGCTTCAAGATCGCCTTTTTCAATAATTTCGCCGGTGACCGGATTAACCAAATCACCTTTTCCGGACTGCATCATCTCGTCCAGAACGGTTAAACGCCAGTAGTCTCCTTCAAGATTGACGTCGCTGATAGCGCCGGGGGCAGCCAGCATACCGCACGGAATGCCCTGTCCTTCAATGGATGGGCCGGCAGCGGCGCTTGCGGTAATAATTTTGTCGCCGACTTTGATGGCCATTTCCGCGTTAGTTCCGTAATCCGTGACTAAGCACGGTTTTGTTTGATTGATGAAATCGGTTTCCGTCATCATTGCCAAAGCGTCGGCGCCGATCTCGTGTTTGATTGCGGGGGGAACGATGATTTGGCAGTTCGGCAGATCGATCACGTCTTTAAACAATTCGTTCGCCGGGAAAATACGCGCATCCCGCTGAACATTTTCAACGCCCAGTTTCTTTTGCTTTGTTTCGCCGGCATAAGCCAAATCGCGGATTTCAATGTTCTGGAACAAAGACAGCTGAATCGGGTTTCCGCAAATTGAAATGTAATTGATGTCTTTTAAATCAACGTCAAAAGCATCCAGAATTCTTTTCACCGTCTGAAGCATCACTTCATTAGCAACGTCTTCACCGGTGACAATCGCGAATTCCAAATGGTCGATTACATTGCCGCCGGGCAGCGGATGTCCCATTGTAATCACGGTTTTCAGTGTTTCATTCGTTTTTTGATCAATCAGCTGCGCTCGAAAGCCGCTTGTTCCTAGGTCAAGTGCTATCACATACATTTATAATCCACCTAATGCAGTTTTTCCAAATTATGAATTGTTAAGAATCTCCCCGAAGCCGTTTAAATCTATCGGATATTTCAAGGACAGAACGCCGGCGGAAATCAAACCCCTTGTATTTTTACAAAGCTTTTGTAATTTCATCATCTTTACTGGATTTTATTTTCCCCTCCCGTTTTTACTCTCATTCACCCCTCGATTTAGGATAAATTATAAGAATCTTTAATGTTATTAACAACTAAGTTTATCCGTTCGATTAGGTTTTTCAATATTTTGATCTTGCGTTTGCGCGAAATCAATTTTATTTGAAAACCTGTCAGATTTAATCGTAAAATGGGATAAACATTACACGACATTTTGACGGTTAAATCGTCGAAACGGTTTACTGCTCGTCTTTTTCGGATCACTCCGGTGAATCAATCCGATTTATTCGGGCCGGCAATCGTGTACAAAACGATAACATGTGAATTATGTAATTTTCAACTTTGACTAAATCCTATTTGGGGGAGATCAAGTTATGACAGAATACACACCTAAGGAAAGATTATACCGCGCGTTAAAGAAAATGGATGTTGACAGAATGCCCGCTGTCTGTTTCACACAGACCGCAACGGTCGAACAAATGGAAGCATGCGGCGCCTTCTGGCCCGAAGCCAACGAAGAACCTGAACTCATCGCAAAATTGGCTGAAGCAGGTCACACCGTTGTCGGTTACGAAGCCATCCGTGTTCCGTTCGACATCACCGCAGAAGCAGAATTCTTCGGATGCCAGATCAAAGCAGGCACACGCGAACAGCAGCCCTCCGTCGTCGGCCACGTCGCCGCAACACCCGAGGATGTCGACAGATTGAAAGACTTCAAGTTCGGCGGAACAGCACGTGTTGACAGAATCATCGAATCCATCAAGATCCTGAAAGCAAAATACGGAGACGAAATCCCGATTATCGGTTCCATGATCGGTCCCTTCTCTCTTGCACAGCACCTCAACGGCGACAACTGGTTTATGGGCCTCATGACAGATGACCCTGTGATCCAGCCGTTGATTGACATGACCACAGACTTCTGTGTCCAGTACGCACAGAGAATGGTTGAAGCCGGTGCAAGCTGCATGGTCATCATTGACCCGACAGCCAGCTACGAACTTCTCGGCGACCAGTTCTATGAGAAATTTGCAATTCCGTACCACAAGAAGATTGCAGAAGCAATGCAGGCCATGGATGTCCCGACTGTTCTTCACATCTGCGGCGACACCACAAAAGGCATCTACTTAATGGACCGCGCCGGTGTCGAAGGCATCAGCGTTGACCAGAAAGTCGATGTTCAGAAAGCAGCAGAAACAGCACAGACAGCAGTCATCGTCGGTAACCTTGACCCTGTCCAGCTCATGTGGAAAGGCACACCTGCAGAAATCAAAGAAGAATGTGCAAAAGTCTTCGAAAGAGGCGCAAGAATCGTCACAATCGGCTGCGGTACTGTTTCCGCAACCCCGACAGAGAACTTGAAAGCACTCGTCGAATACGCAAAAGCAACAAAATACTGATTTTGACCCATCAGAATGATTCGCTCATTCTGATTTCCTTTTTCTCTTTTTTAACGGTTTTTCTTCTCGTTTTCTGATCAATTCTTCACATTTTCAAAGACGGTTGGTGTTTCTCATTTAAAACTTGCGGCTCAATTGCCGTTTTCGGAATTTTTTAAAATTCATTCATTTGTTTTCCGGATTTTTCATTTTCTTCTTTTTCTCAAAAAAATGAACAATTATTGTCTTGGTTTTTAAAATAATTTGCTTTTTATTCAAATGATTTTTCTTCCGCTGCTGTTTTTCAAAACTGTCATTCTTATTTTTTTAAAAAAGCTTGTTTATTTTTTATCGGGTTGTATCTTTTCTAACACTTTATTATTTTACAAAAGCCTTGTTAATTGTATAGGGGAGTTGAAAAGTTCACTTAGATTTAAGTTATATAGGAAACTCGCCCATTAGAATGAGTGGATTACACACCGTAATCCATACAAAGCAGATTGAAATGGGGATTTTAGTCTGTCAAACGTTTTGTGTCATTTCGCAAAGCATCGATATAACGGGGTAACTTTTCAGTATATTCTGTTATACTTGTGAGATGCGAAATGAGTGTACGATTTTAACGTACATGTTTTGTACGGAGGTAAAAAATATGTCAGATATCTTTAAGGAATTAGCAGACGCCGTTATGACTCAGAACATCAACGGCACCGTTGAGTTAACAAAAAAAGCTCTTGCAGAAGGCAAACCCGCTCTTGACATCATCCAGAAGGGTCTTTCCGAAGGCATGAAAGTCGTCGGTGAGAAATTCGAAACCGGAGATCTCTTCCTGCCCCAAATCATGATGTCCGCAAAAGCAATGAACAGCGCAATGGAAATTCTCCAGCCCGAACTTGAAAAAGGCGACAACAACGCAAGCTCAGGTTTCTGTATCTCTTTCGTTCAGGCAGGCGACATCCACGACATCGGCAACAGACTTGTTTCCACGATGCTCGGCGCAAACGGCTTCACAGTCAAAGTTCTCGGTGTCGACATCGAAAACGAAGTCGTCGTTGACGAAATCAAGAAAGCAGACGCCGGTAAAGTTCTTCTTGTCGGTTCCGCACTCATGACAACCTCAATGCTCGGCCAGAAAGACTTGATGGTAATGATCAACGAAGAAGGCGTCCGCGCAAAAGTTAAATGTATGTTCGGCGGTGCACCCGTTTCCCAGTCCTGGATTGACGAAATCGGCGCAGACGGAACAGCCGAAAATGCAGCAGAAGCAGTTATTGTTGCAAAGAAAATTATGGCCTGAGGTGTTTAATCATGGCATACAAAAGATCAATTGATGCATACGAATTCTACAACCGTGCAAAGACCGGTGAGAAATGCTCTCAGGACGACTGGGACTTAATGCACATTCCGATGAAAGCAATGGAGTTAAAACAAAAATACGGTCTTGACTTCAAAGGCGAATTCGTCCCGACTGACCTCGAAATGACAGAAAAGCTTTTCAAAGCAGGTTTCGACATGCTTCTTGAAGCCGGTATCTTCGTGACAGACACCAACAGAATCGTCAAATACACCGAAGACGAAATCTGGGATGCCATCCGCAACCCCATGCCCGAATTCCAGCTCGGTACCGGCAGAGACGCCGTTACAATGAGAAAGAGAAATGTCGGCGACAAGAGAGGACCCTTGATCCAGGGCGGTCCGACCGGTTCCCCGATCTCCGAAGACGTCTTCTACGAAGTTCACATGTCCTATGCGCTTGAGAAGGAAGTCGACACCATCGTTAACGGTGTTATGATGACTGTCCGCGGCTACCCGCCGGTTCCGAAGACACCCTTCGAAATTCTCGCAGCAAAGACCGAAACAAGACTCATCAAACAGGCAGCTGCAGTCGCAGGTCGCCCGGGAATGGCCGTTTAGGGCCCCGAAACCTCACTCTCCGCACAGGGTAACATCAGTGCAGACTGTGCAGGCGGTATGATCCCCTCCGACAGCCACGAAGTCTCTCAGCTCAACGAATTGAAGATCGACCTCGACGCAATCTCCGTTATCGCCCACTACCACGGCAACAGTGACATCATCATGGATGAACAGATGCCCATTTACGGCGGTTACGCAGGCGGCCTCGAAGAGACAGCCATCATCGACGTTGCATCATCCATCAACGCCTTCGTCATGTCCGGCGCCAGCTGGCACCTTGACGGTCCGGTCCACATCAGATGGGGTTCCACCAACACCAGAGAAACCCTCGCTGTTGCAGGATGGGCATGTGCAGCCATTTCCAACCACACTGACTTCATGATGGGTAACCAGTACTACCCGTGTGCAGGCCCGTGTACAGAAATGTGCTTCCTTGAACTTGCCGCACAGGCAATCACCGACTCCGCATCAGGCAGAGAAATCCTCTCCGGTGTCGCAGCCGCAAAAGGTGTCGTGACAGACAAGACAACCGGTATGGAAGCCCGTATGATGGGAGAAGTCGCAAGATCCGCAGCAGGCGTCGACATCGCTGAAATCAACAAGATTTTGGACAAACTCGTCGCAAGCTATGAGAAAGACTACGGAAACGCTCCTGCAGGCAAGACCTTCCAGGAATGTTACGACGTTAAAACCGTTACACCCACCGACGAACACGTCAAAGTCTACGAAGGCGCAAGAAAGAAACTCGAAGGTTTCGGTCTCGTCTTTAAATGATTTGACTGTCAGTTTGCTTATTTCTTAAGAATAAGCTTTCGGCAATGATTGCCGTAGGTGAAATATCCTGACATAACAGTTTTAAATCAAAGCCGGGTCCGGTTTCAAATCGGATCCGGTTTACAACTTTAAAACAAAACCGGGATATTTGTAATGCGTTGAATTTATCGAAATGTTTGGTTCAATCGTCCTTTGGAAGCATTTTATGTGGTTTTGCTTCCGGCCGGTTTAGTTTGTGGTCCGGTTCGACGGTTTGTGAGCGGCATTTCTTTTTTCCGAAAACGGAAAATCAATGGTACAGAATAAAAATCGATTCGTAAAAATCGGGGGTTTGTTGTCAGATTATTGACGGTTGTGTGTGTCAATCATTTTGAATATATGGGATAATGCGTGTGGTTTATTCATCAAAAGTCTTGCACTTTTACCGAATCAAATTTAAGAAAAATGTTTATTGTGAACCGCAGGTCATTTGATTTGACCGGATTCTTATCCGGAATATCAATGATTTTCGGTTTTGTACATTTATCTTCTTCGTGATTTCGTGTTGCAATTTTATATTTTGATGATACCGTTTCATTTAATTTGTATCCCTTTTGTTGATACGACTTCTATATTTTACCTGCCAACCCCACTTCGAAATGAGGTGCAATGATGGATACAGGAACTATCATCAATTTGTTAATTTACTTATTAGCATTCGCCATCATGGGCTACATGTGTTATGATGCGTACAGAGTTTCGAAACTGAAAAAATCAGGAGAGTGAAGTCAAATGACAGAACTTGAAAAGAAACTCCGCCCGTATCACGTATGGGCGCTCGGTGTCGGTATTGTGTTGGTCGGCGAATATATGGGCTGGAACTTTACGGTTGCAAAAGGCGGTATCATCGGTGCCCTTTTTGCTATGCTCGTCGCCGGTTTAATGTATATCGTCGTGTCGTTATGCGCCAGTGAACTCGGCTCTTCAACCAAGTTAGCCGGCGGGCCTTACGACTGGGTCAGACTTTTCGTCGGTCCCGGCGCGGCTGCGATCGTCGGTTTAGCGGTATATATGGAATATATCGCGCTTTCGGCCGGTGACGCCATTGTCGTCGGTCAGCTTTTGGCTGCTTACGTCGGATGGATTGACGTTCGAGCGGTGACATTATTGATTCTCGCGATTTTGACTTTCATCAATTATCGCGGTGCAGTGACGGCTTTGACGCTGAACTTTTTCTTAACGTTCGTTGCGGCGGCAGCAGTCGTGATTTTCTTCCTGTCTTCGGCAACCGGAATCGGTGTTCCGAATTTCAGTTTTGAAAATATGTTCCAAGGAGCAATGCCTTACGGACTGGTCGGTGTTTTCGCCGCCATGCAGTTCGGGCCGTGGTTCTATCTGGGAATTGAGGGCGCTGCTATGTGCGCTGAAGAATGTAAGAGACCGACACGCGCTGTCCCGTTGGGCCAGCAGGCCGGTATGATTACGCTCCTGCTCATGGCCGGTATGACGCTTTTCATTTGTTCCGGTTTGATCGGATTCGAAGAACTCGGTGCTTCCGTTTACCCGCTCTTTGAAGCTGCTCAGAACAGCGGTGTCAGCATTCTTATTCTGCTGCTCGCGGTCGGTACGCTCTTTACGTGTCTCGCCAGTTCCAACGGCTGTATCAATGACTCTTCCAGATCTTGGCTGGCTCTTTCGCGCGACGGATTCATTTCCGATTGGTTCGCGGATGTCCACCCCAAATACAAGAGTCCGTATAAAGCGGTTATCTTTACGATTCCGGTTTCGGCAGGTTTCGCATTCAGCGGTTATCTCGACCAGGTTATTACGTTCTCCATTATGTCCGGTCTTGTCTGCTATGTGCTGATTCCGTTCGCTTTGATCCGGTTCAGAAAGATGTATCCGACAAACAATTCGCTGGTCCGTCCGTACATCGGTCCGCTTCAGCCTTACGTTTCATTACTCGCGATGGGTATTGCAATCGTGATTATGTCCACTTTCTTCTGGGCATATCTGCTGAACCTGCTCTTTGCACTGGTCTTCTATGTCATCGCCTACTTCTACTTCAGCTGGCGCTATAAGAAAATCAAGCAGGAAAGAGCGAAGGAATTCAGCTGGCAGGACAAACTCGGCTGGCCCGACCCCGAAGTAACGCACGGAACAAAGAGATTTACAGCACAAACAGGAGGCGACAACAATGACTGATGTCGATGAAGCAAAATACAAGAAGTGGTTCATGCTCGACTCGCTTTTGATTGTCGGCATGTGGGTTTTCCTCGTCATTTCGGAAACGTTCGTGACATACACGATTCTGAATGCGGCGATTTCCCGCGGTCTGGAAATTCCGACGGTTTTGCTGGCACTGTTCGTCATCGTCCTGTTTTTGATGTTCTTCATCAACGGCATGGCCTGTCTGAATGTGTGGAAGTCCATCAAAGCGCATATGTATGAATTCAGATACTACGACTGAGGTGAGAAGAAATGGCAGAAAAGATTACTGAGAAAAAGCAAGGCTTAGCAATGAAGGTTTTCGATATTATCTTCATTTTCGCATTGGCTTTTGCTTGTGTCGTTATTCCCGTCTTTTTAAAAGGCGCCACCATCGTCGGTGAAGGCGGTTCCGGTGTCGGCGACCAAATCGTTTGGAACGCTCCCGGATACTTCGGAACACTTGCAGTCATCTTGATCTTTTTCGGTGTGATTTTGTATCACTCCGTGAAGAACTATGATTACTGAAGAATACAAACAAATACAATTGACGGATTTGCCTTTCGAGGCAAATTCGTCTTTTTTTTGGCATACTAATTTTTATTTCATTGATTTAATTCATATTAAAACAAAAATAAAAAACAAAAGGTCGAAAAAATGAAATTTTCTGAATTTACGGAAGACCGAATCCCTGATGTCACGGAAATGTTTATTAAAGCATTCAACACGCCGCCATGGAGTGATAATTGGACGGAGGAAACAGTCTCCAAAAGATTAACGCAGCAGATCAGTTCCCCGTATGATTACGGAATCATCGGCGAAATCGACGGGAAAATTGCCGGAATGATTGTCGGAAATGAAGAACAGTACGACAATGAACTTCATTTTACCATCAAAGAATTCTGCACAAGCGTTGACTGCCGCGGACAGGGCATCGGCCGAAAAATAATGCGTGAGCTCGAAGACCGGCTCAAAAAACGCGGTGTAGATAAGATATTTCTGACCACGATTCAAGGAGAAGGAACCGTCGGGGTTTATGAAAAATTAGGGTACGGCGTCTCCGCCGATATGGTTATGATGGAAAAAAAGATTTAATTTTTCTCTTTTATTATTCATTATCAAAATTCGCGATCAGATTTTCAAGCTGAATCCTTTCGCTGGACGCTTGCGCCAGCCGGCTGTCGCAGTCGGCGATTTGAATCAGGCGTTTTGCCGTTTTCATTTCATCACCGTTCTTTTTCTCATCGGCCCAAACCGCGTTTTCAAATCCTTCTAATATTTCGCTGCCGGTCATACCGTCATCAATCAAAAGCGCATCCAGTTTATTACGCGCTTCCATGAAGTTTCTCTCATATGCGGCTACGTTAAACAGTTCCGTAATGCTGTCTTCTTCCGCCAGACGGAACTGCATCTGAATCATAGAAACGGTCAATTCCGTTTTCAATTCCTGCGCTTCCAAAAGAGCCGTCTGCAGAACCTCTAAAGAATCACCGACATTGCCGTGCGTTTGATATGCGATTTCAAAAAGCACATCTTCCGTGACGCTGAATCCTTCTTTTTCCACGATTTCCCGCAGGAACGGCGCGAGCTCTTCGGGTGCGACAGGGCTGAAGAAAAGCGTTACACCTCTTGAGCGCAGCGGCGGAATGATTTTTGAAATGCTTTTGGAAGATAAAATAAAGCGGCAGGTCTTGGAATATTTTTCCATGATCCGGCGAAGAGCCTGCTGTGCTTCCATCGTGAGCGCTTCGGCCGAATCGATGCAGATGATTTTGTAATCCGCGTTCATCGGCGCGACAGCGGCGTATTCATTAACGATGTCTTTGAAAACATTAATGACGCTTTTTTGAATCTTTTTCGGATCGTCCGTTCCGAGAATCCGGTAAAAGCGCGGGTCCCGAACCAGATAGCTTTTGCCCTGTTCAAAAAAGTCGGAGGCATTAAAGTAAGTGAAATTCAATTCGCTTTCATCACCGTAAAGCTGCCGGGAGAGGGCCAGAGCCGCCGTTATTTTGCCGGAGTTGTCCGGGCCGAATAAGATCATATGCGGAAGTGTTCCTGATGCTGTCAGACTCTTTAAAGTCTCAACCGTTTGGCGGTTTCCGAGGATGCCGTCAAATGTGTCGGGGCGGTATTTGAGTGTCCAAACATCTTTCATGTATTTTCTTCCGTGTTTTGAAATTTAAAATAATGAATAAAAATCAGGTAAACGAATGATTTGATTCGTTTTGAATCTTTTCATTCGTTTTAATTCTTGCCGTATTATTCAACCAGTTTCTCGTCAACCATTCCGCGTTTTGTCAGAATGTATCTCAAAACGGAAGAGTAAGCCGGGCGGGCGATGAGAACACCGATGAGAACACCGGCAATCGTCACGATGGCAAAACCCTTCAAAGAACCGAAACCGAGGAAGACAAGCGGAGACATTGCAATCACCGTCGTTGCCGCGGCCCCGAAGATGATCATGAAGGCCTTTCCGATACGCGCCGAATAAACTTTCTCCGACGGAGTTTTTCCTTCATGGACGACTTCTTCCGTAATAATCACCAAATGGTCGATTCCCGTGCCGATGACGGCAATAATACCGGCAATGGAAGCCAAGTCCAATTCCTGCCCGATGAGCACGGCAAGACCGAGAAGCAAAATCACTTCACTGAAGGAGGTCGCAATCATCGGAATGACAATCTCAGGTCTTCTGTAACGGTTGTAAACAATCAGCGCCACTGCCAGAAGTGCAAAGACCCCCGCCAAAATCGCGCCTCTTAAGAAGCCCTGTCCGAGCGTCGCGTCGATTTGTCCGGCATTGACAATTTCAACATTGACCGGGAGCGCACCCGACCGCAGATGGATCTGCAGCGTTCTGGCTTCTTCTTGTGAGCTGGTTCCGGCCTGCCATGAGTAAATCGGTTGGCTGTTCAGCTGGCTGGCAGCGCTTCGGCTGAGCGGCGCGCTGTAAACGATATCATCATCCAGCATCATAATCAAGTGATGCGCTTCCGGATTAGTCGTCGCGCCGGCACTGATGGCCGCCTGCTGAAGGGCTATCGCGCCTTCTTCATTCAATGTGAACGGGACAGAATAAACACCTGTTGACGGGTCCTGCCCGACGATGCCGACACTTTCGATCGAATTGCCGTAAAGCACGTGTGCCGTTTCATTGCCGGTGGTCTGGATGCGGATTTCGAATTTTCCCGGGGTCTGCACCAGTTCTCTGGCATCTGATAAATTCACGCCGGCAAAGTCGATCTGAATATATTGGTCGCCGATGGCGCGAATCGGAAGATCTTTGACGCCCAACCCGTTGCCGAGTTTATTGTTCAGGACATCAATCGTTGTCTGCATCGTTTGTTTTGTTGTTCCGTCGCGGTAAAGCGGATCACCGGAAGAATCCGTTAAAATGCTTCCGTTGACAGCCTGCATGTAGCCGGCAAGCTGTTCTTCCGTAGTTGCTGTGCGAATTTCATATTCTATGCCCCTCGGAAGCGGGTACGGCACAACTTCTGTGTTGTATACGTGAGCAAGGTAAGAGGTGATGAATCCGGTTTCCGTGGATGTAATATTCACTTCAGTGGATGCATTTGACGGGACAACGTTAATACTGCTCGTGCCGAACATATATTCCAGTCTCGTTTTATTGACGGGATCCGCCGTCCGGAATGTCACGTATGCCGAACCGTTGTCCGAAACGCTTGAACTGACGATTTCAATGCCGCCGGGGAAATCGGCTGCGGTCATGTTCGTGACAATGTCACGCGGTGCGGCGTCAACCTGTGCGACCGCGCCGTTGAGTTTCAAATAAATCGTCGAACCGCCTTCAATCTGAAGGCCGTAGTGGATGTTTGTCATCCCGCTGTCGGTACTCCACCAGCCGATCGGAACGAAGATGGCCGTCAATGCGATTAAGAGAGCAATCGCCAGAATAACGACTCTGTAATCTTTATAGAGAGGCTTTTCTTTCTTTTCTTCAATCATGCGCGTCTGCCTCCCTTCTTTGATTTGTGTTTCGGGCGGGTCAGATACATTCTGAGAACACCCGTGTTCAGGAACCATGTGTTTAAAATGTCAGCCAGTAACCCGATTAAAACGATCAGAGAGATCTGGGAAATCAGCGGAATCGGCGGGATGCCCGGAATGATATAATGCGCAAACGTGGAAACCAAATACATGACCAAGAAGGCAGCTGCCGTTGTTGTTGTCATTAAAAGGCCGGTACGCATCGCGCCTGAGATTTTGTCATCCATGTTCCCGCTTCTTTTAAGCACTTTACTCGTCAGAAGAATGTCACTGTCAACGGAATAACCGATAAGCATCAAAAGGGCGGCCACTGTTCCGAGTGTTAATTCGATTCCGAATATATTCATAAAAGCGATCGGGATGATAATGTCAGACGCTGCCGATAATATCACGGCTAATGACGGCACGATTTGTCTGAATATGATGAAAACAACGACAGCCATGCCGATGAACGAAAGAACAATCGCAAATAATGCGGTTCTTTGAAGTTCTTCGCTGTACATCGGCGAAACCTGCTGTTCTTCAATCTCTCGGAATGCTGAATTTCCGTATATTAAACTTTCAAGGGACTCGAGTTCATCCATTTCCATCAGACTGAACTGAAGGACGGCACGTGACCCGGATATGCGTATATTGTCCAGCGGATAATCCGAAAACATGTCTTGAAGCTGTTCCTCCGTCAGGGTTGTCGTTACTGAAAATTGCGTTCCGCCGACAAAGTCCATGCCAAGAGCAATCGGGCTTCCGGTTTGTATTGTCGTAAAAGCGATAATTATGAGCGCAACGGCCAAAACCGCCAACGGGATTGCAACCAATTTTTTATTGTCTGTTTTTTGGACAAAAGGTTGTATATAATGATAAAGTTCAAATTTCATAGTCAATCCCAATCTTTTTTGCGTTTTATTAAAACACTGAAATAAACAAAAAGAATATTTTAATTATTTTCAAGTAATTTATATATCTTTGGCTGTCTTTTTTGTTTGCATGTCTGATGAGAGCCTGAATAATGAGAGATTAACGGCGGATGAATATTTTGTCGAAATTGCAACAACCGTTGCCAAAAGGGCAACCTGCCTCCGGAACAAAGTCGGTGCTGTGATTGTCCGGGACAACCGTATTTTAACAACCGGCTACAACGGGGCGCCGCGCGGACTGGCGCACTGTTTGGACATCGGCTGCATCCGCAAACAGCAAAATATTCCGTCGGGGACTATGCATGAAAAATGCCGCGCTGTTCACGCTGAACAGAATGCTATCATCCAGGCGGCCGTTCACGGGGTTCAGACTTCCGGCGCAACACTTTACTGTACACATCAGCCCTGCATTCTCTGCACGAAAATGATTATCAACGCAGGCATCAAACATGTCATTTATGTTCATCCGTACCCCGACCCCGACTCTATGGGTTTTTTTGATGAAGCGGGCGTGACGGTTGAGCAGTACCGTCCGAAAATTTAATTCTCGTTTATCATTCTTTTTTAATATTTTTGATTTCAGTAACTTCTTTTTTTATTTTATTGACGGTTTGTGTTTCATTGTCTGATGTTAGAATCTCTTCTTCCTGTTTTCATTTCTCCTCTGAATTTGCGTTACTTCTACGCGGCAAACACTGCTGCTGTTGCTGCAGCTGTCTGAAAAGCAGCGATTTTTAAACGAATGCCTGATGACATCGACGGCGAAGTCAAAAACCGCGAAGCGATTTCTGCCAACACCGCTCTCCTGCGCCGTGAAAAATCATGCGTGAAGCGAGCGATTTTTTTGCTAAACGTTTTTATAGAACGGTACACATTTATCCGCCATATCAGTTATTTTAAAACCAATTGCGGCAAATGTTCGGGAGGCGGATTTATGGGTGTAGCCATCGGCGATTTATTGGAAAGGGAAGAAATTTCCCGCTCGGATCTGAAAGGAAAAATCGTTGCTTTTGACGCATATAATGTGATTTACCAATTTCTGACAACCGTCCGCGGCCGCGACGGCAAGCCCTTGACGGATTCCAAAGGCAACCCGACGTCTCATCTCTCCGGCGTTCTTTACCGCACATCCAGTTTTGTCGAAGACGGTATCAAGCCCGTTTTCGTTTTTGACGGCATACCGCCCGAGCTGAAAGCCGAAACACTTGACAAACGCCGTGAAATCCGCGAAGCGGCACATGAAAAGTGGGCGCTTGCAATGGAACGCGGTGACACGGCTGAAATTTTAAAGTATTCTCAGGCCGCCGTTAAAATCGACCCGCAGGTGGTTGAAGAATCCAAAACACTGCTTTCCCTGATGGGTATTCCCGTCATCGAAGCGCCGTCCGAAGGAGAAGCTCAAGCCTCTTACATGGCCGATAAAGGTGATGTCGATTTCGTTTCTTCTCAGGATTACGACGCTTTTATTTTCGGCGCTAAAACCGTCATCCGGAATTTGACGGTCTCCGGCAAGCGCAAACTTCCCGGAAAAAGCGTTTATGTGGATGTTCTGCCCGAGAAAGTGGACCTGAACAAAAATTTGGCCCGTTTGGAAATCACAAAAGACCAGTTTATTGATCTCGCGCTTTGCGTCGGGACGGATTTTAATAAAGGAATTGACCGTGTCGGTGCGAAGACGGCACTTAAGCTGGTTAAAGAATACGGCGGATATGCCGAAATTTTGAAAGCCAAAGGCCTGGAAGATCAAACCGAACGGTATGGGGCGGCAAAAGAGTTTTTCAAAAACCCGCCGGTAACGGATGATTATACGATTCAGTGGACAAAACCGGATAAAGAAAAAATGATTGAATTTCTGTGTTCCAAACGTGATTTCTCGGAAGAGCGCGTCATGTCCGCCTGGCAGAAAGTCAATGCCGCGTTTGAAACAAAAACAAAACAGCCGACTTTAGACCAATGGTTCTGAACGGCGGCGGTTTACTTATATTCAGTTAATTGATTTCATTTCAGAGGAAAAAAATGTCAAAAGTTTTTGAAATTATTGAAAAAGATGCCGCCGGAAGAATCGGCCGCTTAAAAACACCGCACGGTGTCGTTGAAACACCAACGGTTATGCCGGTAATTAATCCGAATCTGCGGGTCGTCGAGCCGGCCGAAATGCGCGAATTCGGCGCGGAGATCCTGATTACGAATTCTTACATCATTTACAGCAAACCCGAGCTCCGGGAAAAAGCACTCAAAGACGGCCTTCACGCATTGATCGGTTTTGACGGCCCCATCATGACGGATTCCGGCTCTTTTCAATTATCGGTTTACGGCGACGTGAATGTCGAAAACCATGAAATTATCGCTTTTGAACAGGCTATCGGAACCGACATCGGTGTTCCTTTGGATATTCCGACTGCGCCCGATGTCCGGTATGATCAGGCAAAAGAGGAACTCGATGTCACCAATGAACGGCTCACGGAAGCCCGCCGTTTGGTGGAAGAACGCCGCAGGCAGGCTTCCGAAAACGCTGCCGCCGGTCTTGAGAAACAGCGCGGTGATGACATGCTTTTGGCCGGTCCGATCCAAGGATCGACTTATTTGGATCTGCGTGCCGAAAGCGCCGCTTTTGTTTCAGATTTGGATTTTGATGTTTACCCGATCGGCGCGGTCGTGCCGCTCATGGAAAGTTACCGCTACGAAGATTTGGTGAATGTCGTTGCCGCCGCCAAGTCGACGCTGGATCCGACCGTTCCCGTTCACCTGTTCGGCGCGGGACATCCGATGATGTTCGCGCTCGCCGTTGCGCTCGGGTGTGACCTGTTCGATTCCGCCGCATACGCACTGTACGCCAAAGGCGGCCGTTATATCACGGTTAACGGAACTTATCCGCTGGAACGCCTCAAATATTTGCCCTGCTCCTGCCCGGTCTGCTCAAAAAACACGGCGGAAAGCATCCGAAAAGCGTCAAACAAAGAAGAACTGCTGGCGCGCCATAATCTTTACGTGACGTTTGAAGAAATCCGCCTGATTAAACAGGCGATTCATGAAGGCAAACTTATGGAGCTTGTCGAACTGCGCTGCCATTCCCATCCGCAGATGGTCAGCGCGCTGGCGGCGTTTTACAGTCATGCCGAATGGCTGGAAGAATGCGATCCGGCGGTCAAATCGACATTTTTCGAGTGCAGTGCCGAGTCTTCCAAAAGACCCGAAGTTTTCCGTTATACTCAACGTTTAAACCGTTTTGCTTTGTCGGGTAAGGTTCTCATCCGTCCGGCCAAATACAACAAAAGCGGATTAAAAGACGCCGATTTTGATCATGTTTTATATTTCAAACCGCCGTTCGGCGCTTTTCCGTCCGAGCTTGAAGAAAACTATCCGTTCAATGCCGAGGTCCAGAACCGGCCGACAGAATCCGCTTTGAAAACGGCGCTTGAAAACACCATCGCTTTGATTCAGGCCAATCCGGGAGCGGAATTTACTTTCGTCAAAGGAAAACGGCTGAATGATTTTGAGGATTCGTATTTCAAAACGCTGAAGGCAGTCTGCCGGGTTATTGAAAATCCGGCTTCCGACAGAACGGAAGAACCGGATGAAACGTCGAAATAATTCGGAAAAATAAACCGAAAATACGGCAATATATTAAAAAACAAGTTGTAAAAAAGCGTTGATGCAAATAGTTTTAAATAATTCAGGTTGTTACTTTGGTTATTACAGCTATATATTATGTTTATTTCATTCAAAATAATTTATAAAGTTCTTTTCATCATCAAAACATAAAACAGGTTTTGGAAACCCCGGCTTATCTTTTCAGGCAAGTGTTTTATTTGCCGCAGCTGTCTGAAAGGCGCCGGTTCAGGTGATATTTTGTCAATAACGAGTAAATTGAAAGCTTATATTTCGCTGCTTCGGCCGCCCATTATGTTTATGGACATTACGCTTCCTGCGGCAGCGGCGATTCTTGCGGCTTATTTCGCAACCGGAGCGCTCCCCGAATTCCTGCCTTTTGTTTTGGCGACCATCGGCGGGTTCTGTGCGATAACGAGCGCTTATACTTTTAATGACGTTTTCGATGTCGATATTGATCTTATTAATGTGCCGGACCGTCCGCTCCCGTCAAATGAAATCACCCGCCGTTCCGCTTTTCTGTATGCTCTCCTTCTCGGCCTGATTTCGGCGGCGTGCGCATTTTATTTAAATCTGGAAGCCTTTGCCGTTTTGATTATTGCAACAGCCGTCATCACACTTTACACGGTTTATTTCAAAAGAAAAACGCCGTTCAGTTTTGTTCCCGTCGGCATCGCTTACGGTTTGGTCCCTGTGGGCATTTGGCTGGCAATCGACCCGGCCGGCATTTTGCTGCCGTCCGTCAGCCCGTACCTGCTTCCGCTGCCCGGTCTGCTGTTCGGTCTGATGATTTGTATGACTGATTGGGGTTTCACGCTTGCAGGCGTCTGCCGCGACGTGGAAGGCGACCGTGCAAAAGGCGCGCCGACACTCCCCGTAACGTACGGCATTCCGAAGACGGCGCGATTTATTTTAGTGATTTGGATCATCGGTATTCTGCTCTCGCTTGCAATCGGATATACGATGGGACTCGGTCCCGTTTATTACGTTCTCGCTTTGGCTTCGGGTATCTGGATGCTTTGGCGCTGCGTCCGTTTCATCAAGAATCCCGAACCGGAACTCGGCGGAAGATTGTTCGTTGAAGGATCCAACTACCGCGGCGTTATGTTTTCAGCAATGATTATTGATGTTCTTTTGCTGATTTACACGAACGGTTACATGAGTTTGACAAGTTTAATTCTCGGCTGAGAATTAAAAACTGATAAATAACAGCAAAAACGAATTAAAAATAAAACATAAATTCATTTTTTTCAATTTATATGAGGCGATACATATGGCAATTAAAACCGACATTGCAGTCATCGGCGCATCTCCCGCCGGCTTAATGGCCGCCCGTTACGCAGCTCTCGGCGGCGCAAAAGTGATGCTTTTTGAAAAGAAAGAGGAAATCGGAAAAGATCCGCATCCGGCCAACTCTGTTTTTAAAGGTATGATGAACATCACGGGAGAAAAAATCGACTCCTCTTACGTGGTTCATACCATCAAAGGAATGAAATTGATTTCTCCCGGCGGGCATAAAATCAAAGTGAAAACCGAAGGTTACGCTTTAGACAAAGGCGCCTTCGACAGATTCTACGAAAAGAAAGCGCTCTCCGAAGGCGTTGAAATTAAAACGGGAACCGAAGTCGTCAATTTACGCCGTAAAGATTCAGGCGTCGTTTTAAAAACCGCCTCCGGAAACGCCGAAAACGCGGAACGTGTGAAGGCTAAGGTTGTCATTATCGCCGACGGCATTTTATCCAAAAACGCACAGATGGCCGGTCTTCATACGATGAAACATCCCGAAGACATTGCTTGGGGGACCGAATTAACCATCCGCGCACCCGGTATCGGCGAGCCCGATTTCGCCGAATATTTCGTCGGAAGCCATGCGCCGGGATGGAAATCCACTTATCTTCCGCGCGGCAGAGATGAGGCGGCCATCGGCGTTTATGTCCGCCATTACGGCCGGGATATTTCTTCTTTCCTGGATGCCTGGATTGCACGGTTCAAAGACCTTAAAAACATCAACGACGATGAATTTGAAATCATTGAGCGCAAGAGTGCCGGCGACCCGATTGTCACGATTCCGGATCAAACTTATACGGATAACATTATGGTTGCGGGCGGTGCGGCCGGCCAGTCCGGTATCGGATACGCGATGCATGCCGGTCAAATCGCGGGAAAAGTCGGCGCCATGGCAATCGCCAAAGGGGATTATTCCGCACGAACGCTTTCCAAATACCGGTCCAATTGGCGCAGTTCACTTTACACAGAACACGTTTTCGGCCGTATCGGTCTGGAAACGCTCCGCAAAATGGAAGACGATGAAATCGACGAGCTCTTTGAGGTTTTTGAAGATGAAGATGTTTCCTCCCTCATTAAAGGAAACACTGTCAATCAGGGCCTGTCCGTCCTTTCGCTGATGCTTCAGAAGAAACCCGCATCCATTCTGAAAGCAAGCGCTTACTTCAGAAACAAATGATTTCTTTTCGGAGGACAGAAATGAAATATTCGATCTACAAAAATCCCGTTTTTCGGGTGGACATTGAACCGTCCGCAGGCAGGACGAAAGTGACCGCCGGCGGAGTTTTGTCTCCTGTCCTTCAAAAAACCGTCGCACAGGAAATGGCATTTTTTGACAATCAAAAATACATTGCCGAACTGCGCGAGGAAACCGCGGACCCGGTTTTTGCAAGTTATTACCGCCGGTACAAAAACGCGCTCATTTATTCGACGTGGATGCCGCCGATTCCGTCTCCCGCGTTTAAGAGGATGGTTAAAGGGCGTATGAAATCCGCTCTCGGCAAGTATCAGCCGGAGCAAGTCACGATTTCAATCACGGAAGAGTGCCCGAACAGGTGTCTGCACTGTGCGCTTCCGAATAAAAACAATCACTCCAAATTAACTGTCGATGAAACGAAAGATGCGATCGACCAGGCAATCGATGCCGGCGCAACAAATATTATTTTTGACGGCGGTGAACCGCTCGGCTACGCCGGCTTGGAGGAATTGATTTCTTACGTGGATCCGAAAAAAGCGATTGCGTGTATGTTTACGTCCGGCGTCGGCCTGACAGAAGAGAAAGCAAGATCGCTCAAAGAAGCGGGTCTTTATTCAATCAGTGTCAGCATCGACAGTCCGTTTGAAGAAAAACATGATTACATGCGCGGCGTTCCGGGCGTTTTTAAAAATGCGTCGGCGGGAATCAAAAATGCGCTTGCCGTCGGATTATTGGTGAATATTTATGTCGTGCTGGCGCCGCATAATGTCAACGATTTGGATGCTGTTTACGATTTTGCAAAATCTCTCGGCGTCCACGAGCTTTCTTTTTATGAAATCGTTCCGACGGGACGCTGGATTGACAATACGTCTGAAATTTTAACGCCGGAGCAGCATAAAATTTTCAGGCATTTCGTCAAAAAATGCGGCAAAGACAAAACAGGACCCAAATTATTTTCGGGACCGCTTGTAATTAACGAGTTCGGCTGCATGGCCGGACGGCAGTGGATGCATATCACGCCGGAAGGGGATATTCTGCCCTGTTCCTGCGTTCCGATTCCTTACGGCAACATTAAAACAGGTCGCAGCGCCGTTAAGAAGGCGTGGAAAAAGATTCGGGGCGATCCGGCTTACTGCAGAGGCGCAGACTGTTTAATGCGGAATGCCGAATTCCGGGAAAAATACGGTGAGCAATTCCGATAACCGTTATATATCGGGAAATTTAATTTATAATCAGGGGGAGGAACATGGAGCCGTCGGAGTTTTTGGATATACTGGGAAATGAAAACCGCCGCAAGATTCTTGCGCTTCTTGCCGACAGGCCTTATTTTGTCAGTGAGATTTCAACTCGCATCGGCGTTGCTCCGAAAGCCGTTATCGGTCACCTTTCTTTGCTCGAAAGTTCCGGTCTCATTGAAAGCAGCGTGGATGACCAGCGCCGCAAATATTACAGCATCTCCAAAAGTCTGTTGCTGGAAGTTTCCGTTTCGCCTTATTCTTATTCCGTTCACGTGAACAACATTAAACTGGAGGTTCCCGAGGAACCCGTTTATTCCCTTTCCGTTTCTTTCAATGCGAATGAAAAGAAATCCGGACGCCGCAAAAGGCGGAAAAAAGACCGCACGCTTCCGACGGGCCCGGTCATCCATTTGGCATCTTCTTATACCGATTCAGCCGAAGGCGGATTTAAAATTGAAATCATCGGGCCGAATCACCCGAATTACGGCCATCTCGGGCTGCTTGCTGGGATTGAAAATAAACAATATCTTTCTTCGGGAAAAGATGAAACCCATTTTGATGCCGAAACGGAGCGGTATTTTGAAGAAGAATTAAACACGGTTTATGACGATTCCAAAACGGATAAAAAGACCGAACCCGAGTTTATTTTTCCGGATGCCGAAACGGACGGATCCGATAACAAAGACGGCGGAAAAAAAAGCGTCAAAACGTCTGACGGGCATTTGAAAAGCCGCGAAGGGTATTTCTTATCTCAAATTTTCAGAGTCCGCGACGATTTGGCAGACCTGTGGGAAGAGCAGGAAGAACTTTCCCGGATGCAGGAAGAAATCTCCATCCGCCAGAATAATTTAATGCGCTCTTTTGTTCATTATGCAACACAGCTGTCAGAAAACAAAGTTGATTTGGATATTCTGTTCCGGTTGCTGAAACAGGATATGAACACCGCTGATTTATGCCATGCCACCGGTCACGCGCCTGCCTTAATTTTGCCGCGCCTGAAAGTCTTTGAAGAAAAGAAAATGGTTGAAAAATATCTTCAGGACGGAGACTTTATCTGGCGCCTTAAAGATGAAATCGATTCTTGATCCGGCTGTCCTGCCGTCACTATAGAAAGCTCCCGCTCTTCACGTAAATTCAAAAAAATTTGTGCCGAGAGTTAATTATTCTGCTTTTCTCTCTTTGGGCGCATTCGTGAATTTCCGGTCAAAGTCGGGAAAATTATCATAATTCGAAGCCAACTCTTCATAAATTTGGTCATGGCGCGGACTGATTATGATAATGTGGGCCGGCGGGTGAATCTTTTTCAAGTTGCTGATCGCCGCACCCGGCGGAGTTTCCAATCGAACCAACGATGCTGAACAGCATTCTGTTTTAAGCGTCACGCTCATAACGTTTGTTAAAATCTGATCGGCATATTTTGTTGCGATATTTTTCGGATTTTCACTGAATTGCATGTGGCCGTATGTTTCTAAATCGTGTAAAGCTATTTTGACTTTGTCAGGGTCATCTGCCCGAATTAAAGCGAAAGATTTCATTTTTCCACCATATTTGTACTGTTATTGTACGAATCACCACGAATGCCGTTTTTGTTTTTTCGGATAGAGCCGTTTTTATTTACCCTAGCCCAATTGTGTGGTACATCTGCTTATATTGTTATAATCCCTATGAACAAATTTGTATGTTCTTTGATTTTCGTTTTGCTGTTTTTCCTATCCCCATTTTTCAAATGGTGGTTTTGAAAGTTTTTTAAATGCCCATTCTATAATAGTATAAAACGTTCATATGAATGAATGACACACAGAAATTTAAACCTTTTC